>DATHFW010000019.1:0-14016 GCA_035317945.1 Steroidobacteraceae bacterium
CGTGCGCGCCGAGCCTACATCGCGGGAATTGGCCGCGGCTCGCGATCGCCATATCGAGTTCACTTCCGCGCAGCGGCAGCAAGAACAGACTGCACGTACGAATCCGGAATTGCGCGCGGCCGCCAATCATGGCCGCCCGCCCATTGCCGCGACTCCGCGGGCGGGAAATTTCTCGAATCCCGTACCTGCGCGCAATGCACCGCAACCGCGGCAGAGCACGCCGCGTCCCGCGCAAGGAGTGACGCCGAATCGGGAGGCAACGCCAAATCGACAGGTTGTGCCGAACCGAGGCGAGGCTACACCGGGTGGAGACTCACGGCCGGGAACACCAAATCGCGACACTCCCGTGCGAGCACCCGTGACGCCGCAACAGCAGCTGAATCCGCCGGCAGGCCGGCCCGTTCAGCCGCGCCAAGCCGCGCCGGCCCGGGAAGCCGCGCCGGTTCGTCAACCTCCGCCGGCTCGGGAAGCTGCCCCGGTTCGTCAGCCTCCGCCGGCTCGCGAAGCCGCCCCGGTTCGTCAACCTCCGCCGGCTCGGGAAGCCGCACCAGTTGAGCAGCGCCGTCAACCGGAGCAAACTCAACCGGCGAGACCCGCGGCGTCGCAGCCGAGACCGCAGCCGCAGCCTCGCGCGGCTCCGCAGCCCGCGGAGCACCCGAAACAAGCGGAGCGACCGAAGGACAATGAGCACCATTAGTCATGAGCAGAAAGCGAATCAGTTCAGCACCGAGGTTGACGGACATCGCGCAGAACTAGACTACATCGCAGCCGACGGCGTGATGACCATTACCCATACGCGCGTTCCCCAAACCATTGGGGGACGCGGCATCGCAGCGGAGTTGATGCGGGAAGCAGTGAAGCTGGCCGGGGAACGCGGATGGTCCATTAATCCGGCCTGTTCGTACGCGGCTGCATACATGCGCAAGCACGCGCAAGCGCGCGATAAACGCCATATGGACGAATTACTCGACGAGGCGCTGGAGGAATCGTTCCCGGCCAGCGACTCGCCCTCGGTGGGCGGAAGCAACTAGCAGGGAATTTTCAGCCGTCAGCCGGGGAGCATGGGGCGGCCCTCGTGCGCCACCAGCAAGTCATGCATGTCGTTCGCATGCTCCTCTTCCACCACCAAAATATGCTGCAACATGGTCCGCGTCCCCGGATCATCCTCGCCGAAATAGCGGATTAGTTCGCGGTAGTGATCGACCGCGATTCTTTCCGCGATCAAGTTCTCTTTGATCATTTCGATCAGATTGTCAGCCGTGCCATATTCGGACGCGGCACGCGTCGCCAAGCCGGTGGGATTGAAATCCGGCTTCCCACCCAACTGGTTGATGCGCTCAGCCACTTGGTTCATGTGCTCTGTCTCTTCCTTGGCATGTTGCGCAAATTCGGCCTTCACTCCTTCGCTGGAGATCCCCTGCGCGGCGACGGCATGCATGGTGTATCGCAAAACACAGACAATTTCTGTGGCCAAAACAGATTGCAGAATCTCGATGGTCTTCTTGACATCACCTTGGTACGTGAATGTCACGCCGCCGCTGGCGATATTTTTTCGCGCCCGCTCGCGCAAGGTCTTGACGTCCGTTAGAAACGGCTTTGGTTCGGTTTTTTGCTTATCCACGTTAATCTTGCTCCTGGAGAGTGCGACCGCGACCGTATTTATACACTGCCTCCCGCCTATTTTCAGGTGACATCGATTTTGTCCGCGTCAGACGGCAAGCCAAGCGTCTGTCGGGCTTGCGCCGACAGCGAGAGAGCCTAGGCAGCGCTCAAAGCCACATCCAACGCCGACAGCAGCGGCCCCAGTTTCGGCGGATCGGCTTCCAAAGTCGGCGTGACGCCGTAGTCTCGCAGCGTGCGCGAGCAGACTGGGCCTATGGATGCAACGACGGAACGATTCAGATGACCGGCCAAGTGCGTTGCGTTGCCGGCCTTCTGCGCAATCGCGTAAAGATTGTGCATTTGTACCGCGCTCGTAAAAACGACGGCATCCACGCGGTCCTGCCGCAACGCGTCGAGCAGCTCCACGAGGGGCTGCGTATTCGCAGGCAGAGCCCATCGGTATGTGGCAATTTCATGGACCGTCGCGCCGCGGGCCTCGAGTGCCGCCGTCAGTGCTTGGTTTGTCGCGCCGTAGCGCTGCACCAGGATAGAGCAGTCCTGGACCGCGATACCCGCAAGAGCGGTTAAAACCGTGTCGGTGGTAAAAGGAGAGGCGGCCCTTATGTCGATACGAATGTCGCGTGCATTCAATTCACCGACCGGTTTCGGTCCTCGCACTACAATGATCGATGCGGTCAACAATTCCTTCAGCTGAGGTGTCAGGTTGGCTGAGTCTGTCGCGGAAAACAGTGCTCGAGTGCCGACGCCGGTCTGAAAGATGCAGATTTTGAAGGGCTCGATCCGCCATCGCTCGAGCAAGGACAGCACGGCTTGGGGATCGACATCCGGCACCTCTTCGAGCGCCGGCGCAAGCATCGGCACGCCGCCGCGACGCGCAATCAACTCAGCAAGGTGGGCCCCGGTGCGAGTTTCCAGTATTGCGATAACTTTAGATTTCATCGGAAGGTCATTCAACCACCATAATGAAGGCATGTCGACTTGGTCCAAAATGCTTTTCAGTGCGATCGTGCTCCTGGCCGGCGCCCCCGTCCTCGCCGAGCAGCTACCGCCGGACACCGAGGGTGTCCGCCAGGAATTCGTCGCGGCCATGCAGCGCATCCGTCAGCACCAACCGGATCTGCCGGATTCACCGGCGCTGCAGAGCTACGCCATACACGACTACCTGATTGCAGCGAGATGGCGTCGCGACCTTAACCTCAGGCCGGATGAAAACCTTGATGCCGCGATTGATGCGTTCCTGCATGCCCATGCGGGGCAACCCGTGGCGCGTGCGCTGCGGCGCGATTGGCTCACAAGCCTTGCGCAGCGGCGCCGCTGGGATTGGTTCCTGCCTCGCTCCGCGGATATCAATGATCCGGTGTTGATCTGCCACCGGCTCGAGGCGCGCCTATCCACAAACGACACGCAAGGACTCGCCGCCGCCGCGCTGCTGCGCTGGATGTCGCCTCAGAAGCCGCCCGCCGAATGCGCGGATGTGTTTGCATGGCTGCGGCAACAAGGGTTTCTCACGGCGGCCTTGGCGGAGGGACGCACGCGCGCGGCGCTCTCGGCGGATACGCCGCGCCTCGCGCGCGAATTTGCGGCCGACGTTCCCTTGAGCCGCAGGGCGGCGCTGTTGCAGTGGTCGGATCTCTTGGATTCGCCACGCTCGGCATTGAATGTGCTGGCCACGCATCCATCATTGCCCGTCGAACCAGAGGCATTGGCCTCGGGGTTCGACAAGCTTTCGCGTACTGAACCCGCTTTTGCGTTGGAGCTGCTTCCGCGTCTGCTCGCTCGCGATGGCCTGGCGCCGCCGCTGCAGGATCGGCTGAAGCGTTCTGCGGCGTTGGGCGCGGCGTACGACCGTGATCCGCGCGCGATGACGGCATTCGATGAGCTGCCGGCGGCGGCCGTCGACAATCAGGTGCAGGAATGGCGAGTACGCGCCGCACTGTGGAAAGGCGACTACGTTCGGGCGCTCGCGTGGATGCAACAGATGCCTCCAAGCCTTTCCGCAACGCCCCGTTGGCGGTATTGGCACGCTCGCGCCGTGGCGGCAACCACGGGCGATGATGCCGCAGCGCCGCTGTTCTCTGAAATCGCGGGCCTTCGAGACTACTACGGCTATCTCGCCGCGGACCGCCTAAAACAGCCCTACAATCTGAACGTACGGCCCTCGCCGCCGGACGCTGCGGCGCAGACCGCGCTCAGCAATCAAGCGGGGATGATTCGCGCGCACCAACTGTTCGACTGCGACATGACGGACGATGCCATCTCGGAGTGGACCGCGGTTCTCGACGGCGCCGATAGCGCGCTGAAAGTTCAAGCTGCACTCCTTGCGTCGCGTTGGGGCTGGTACGCCCAAGCGATCACCACTTTGGCGCAGACCGGCGAATTCGACGATGTGACGCTGCGCTACCCACGCCCTTACCTGGATGCCGTAAACCAGGCCGTCAAGCTCGCGCAGCTGCCGCAGGATTGGATACTGGCCGTCATGCGCCAGGAGAGTTTGTTTCGCAAAGATGCAGTATCCCGTGCTGATGCGCGCGGCGTGATGCAATTGGTGCCCGCCACCGCCTCTGCGATCGCCCGCCGCTGGCACTTGTCCCCGCCCGGCCGTGACGGCCTGTTTGATCCTGCGATCGCCGTTCCGCTGGGGGCTGCTTACTTGCGCGAATTGCTGGATCGCTATGGGGAACAACTCGCTTTGAGTCTCGCGGCCTACAACGCAGGCCCGGGAGCCATATCGCGCTGGCTGCCGCCGAGGCCCATGGACGCCGATATTTGGATTGAAAACATCCCCTACAACGAAACCCGGGGGTATGTGCAGCACATCCTGGAGCATATTGTGGCCTTTGCCTCGGTGCGCGGTGCCGAAACACCGCGACTCGACATCCTGCTATCGCGCGCGGAACCTGCAACGCCGCCCTTGTGATAGCGTTGAGAGAACAAATGGGAGTGAATCAAAAGATGAAATCAAAATTATTGCTCTGCGCAGCCATCGTTGCCGCAGCGGCACTGGCCGATGCCGCACTGACAGCTGCTTTTGCGGACACCGTCGTAGTAAGCGCCGACCGCATGATCGACGTGCTGACGGGGCGAGTCGTAGAGCACCCGCAAATCACCATAACGGATGGCCGCATCGCCGCCGTGGGCGTTCAAGGATCCGCCCTGCCGGCGGGAGCGCGCCGCGTGGATCTTCCGGGCATGACCTTACTGCCAGGACTGATTGACATGCATACGCACCTGACTTCGGATCCGCACTACAGCGGCTATCGCCACCTGGAATTTACGGATAATTTCTGGACGGTCGTCGGCGTCGCCAATGCGAAAAAGACGCTCGAAGCCGGCTTCACCACGGTCCGTAATGTGGGATCCGCCAATTTCGATGATGTGGCGATCAAGCAGGCCATTGAGCAAGGGATGGTGCCTGGACCGCGCATCGTTCCTGCCACGTATGCCATCGGCGCAACCGGCGGGCACTGCGATGCGACGCAATTTCCTCCATCTGTTTCGGTGCCGAGGCCGGCGGTTGCAAACGGTCCGGAGCAGATCCGCGAGACGGTTCGCAAACTGCGCAAGTACGGCGCCGAAGTCATCAAGTTCTGCGGCACCGGCGGCGTGCTCTCCAAGACCGACAGCGTGGGCGGCCAGCAGTACGACCTGGCGGAAATGAAAGCGCTGGTGGAAGAGGCACACATGCTGGGGTTGCGCGTTGCGGTACACGCCCATGGAACCGCGGGAATCAAGGACGCCATACGCGCCGGCGTCGACACGATCGAACATGCCAGTCTCGCCGACGAGGAGGCCTTCGCTCTGGCCAAGCAGCACGGCACCTGGTTTTCAATGGACGTCTACAATGATGACTACATCCTGGCCGAGGGCGAGAAGAACGGCCTATATAAAGAGTCGCTGGAAAAGGAACGCATCATCGGCTTGAAGCAGCGCCAGACCTTTCAAGCGGCGGTGAAAGCCGGCGTAAAAATGATTTTTGGAACGGATGCGGGGGTGTATCCGAACGGCTTCAACGCGCGCCAGTTCGTCACCATGACCAAATGGGGCATGACCCCGATGCAGGCGATTCAGGCTGCAACGGCCAATGCCGCCGAGGCACTGGGCCGCCCGGGCGATGTCGGCGCCATCGCCGTGGGCCGATATGGAGACCTCATCGCGGTCGCCGGAGATCCGATTGGCGATATCGCGCGGCTGCAATCCGTGGGCTTTGTCATGAAGGGCGGAGACATCGTGAAAATGCCGTCGAACACGCCCGCTCCCTGATGGACTGAGAATTTCAATTGAAACGCTGCTGCCGTGCGCAGCCGGCAATAAGTTGCTCTGGGCGACGGTCTTCATTATTGAATTACCCTTCAATATTGGAGTTAGTTGTGCTTAATCGAAGATCGTTTACCGGACTGCTCAGTGCCATCGCAGCAATGTCGGTCCTATCTGGAATGGTCCAGGCCCAGGATGTCCCCGTAGCCAAGAATGTCGTACTGGTGCATGGTTTATATGCTGACGGATCGTCTTGGATCGATGTCATTCCCTACCTGCAGCGCGCGGGTTTGCAAGTAACAGTGGTGCAGAATCCGTTGACCTCACTGGCAGATGACGTTGCCGCAACTCGCCGAATCCTTGCGTTGCAGGATGGGCCGACGGTGTTGGTGGGCCACTCCTTTGCGGGAACGATTATTAGCGAAGCGGGCAATGATCCGAAGGTTTCGGCGCTGGTTTACGTGGCCGCTCGGGCGCCGGATGCGGGCGAGGACTTCGGCGCACTCGCGGCGAAATTTCCAAAGCCACCGGCGAGCGCAGGTGTGATCAAGACGGACGGATTTTTCTGGCTGAGCGAGCAAGCTTTTCTCAGGGATTTCGCCGGTGATGTTGAACCATCCAGAGCGCGCGCGCTATACGCGGTTCAAGGGCGGGGCGCCGACGCGCTGCCGACCACGAAGACCACGACTGCTGCATGGAAAGTCAAACCTACGTGGTATCAAGTATCGACCGAGGACCGCACGATCAACCCGGATCTCGAGCGATTTCTGGCCAAGCGAATGAACGCGACGACCATCGAACTCGATTCGAGTCACGTATCGCTCATATCTCACCCGAAGGAAATCGCGGATTTGATTCTGCTTGCGGCAGGCCGCAAGCAATCGCAATGAGGGGGTTCTAGCTCCCGCCGATCAAGCCGGCAGTGACATTGATGGCAAACCCCAGGATCGATGCGTTGAAAAGAAATGAGACCAACGTGTGTGCGATCACGATCTTGCGCATCTCTGCATGCTCGGTGGAGACGTCCGCAGTCTGGCAGGCCGCTGCGATCGTGAAAGAAAAGTATGCGAAATCCCAAAACACCGGCATGGGCGTATTCGGGAAGCGCAGCGGCCGGTTGTCTTCCTGGGCGCTATAGAACATGTCTGCGTAATGCGTGGTGAACAGCGTGGGAACGAGCAACCACGAGTCGATCAGCGTGAGGGCGGCCAGCCCGAAGTGTGCCGCGCGCACCGGGCCGCTCACATGCTTCATGGTGGCGAGCGGTTCCACGATGGCAAAAAGACTGGCGACTGCCGCAATGATCACGACCACGAGAATGAAGGGAGCCGACTCGTCTTCTTCCATGTACTTGGTGCAGATTTCCTCCGCGGACAGGTGTGTCATCCAAAAGAAGATCAGCGCCAGAAACAGCAGGGCGCCGCCGTTCCAACACACCAGCACCCTGCTCAGGGTCGACCAGTCTTTGGGAAGAAAGAAAAACAGCACGCAACCTGCGAGGAACGCGATCCACAGGCGTGGGTGATCCAGGAACAGGTTTTTCATAGCAGCTGAGCGCGCTACTTGCTTTCCTTCGCCACCAGGTACTTCACCAATTCGATTAGTTGATCGGTGCCGCCGGCCGATTCCACTTGCAATCGATACTTGCCGTTGACGATGATGGTGGGCGTGCGGTCAACCTTGTACGCCATGATCAAATCCTGATAGGTACGCACCTTCAGATCAGCCGAAAAGGACTTCGAGGCGGCAACGAATTTGTCGACCGGCACACCGGCCTTTTGGTTGTAAAATTTGGCGGCGTCTTCGATGGTCGGCATGCGGCTCTTGAGAGCCCGGGTCGACGGATCGGTGATGCTCAAATCCCCGCCCTTCCACACCGCATCGAACATGGCGTCGTGCGTCTGTTGATCCACGCCGAGCACTTGCGCCGTCACAAAGGCGAGTTGAAACATCGGCCAATCCTCGGCGGTATTGAAAGCGGCCGGAAGATAGTTGAGCACCGCATTTGGCGGCAGCGATTGCTTCAGTTTGTGCATGGTGGGCTGGAAGATGTTGCATGCCGGGCAGGCATACGAGAAAACTTCCGTCACTTCAACCTTCCCCGGCCCAACGGAGGTCGGACGCGGCGGTTGCACCAGGAAGTAATTCACACCCTCTGTCCAGGTTTGCGCGCCGTGCGAGGACACCGAAACGCTCAATGCCAGCGCGGCCCAGAGTGCGGCGGAATGGATCAATTTCATCGGGGCTCCTTATGTCTCTTTATCTTGCAGCGCGAATTCTAGCACCCGCGGCTTGCGGGAATCCGTCCATTCAAGCGCGCAAAACGGCGGTTTTATGTCTTCCGAAGGGCCCCTATTCACAATACTTTGCATTCGCTCACGAACTTTCGAGTCTCCGATCCTCTCTACACGCATGCTGCCGGCGATCGGTGTGTAGTTCAGCGTTGAATCTGGTTATAGTCTGCGGCTCGCCCGGTTAATCGATTGGCAGTGCGTGCCACGGCATGGGCTCGCATATTGGTGAATGAGTGATAAACGAACAAGATCCCCAACTTTACCCGCCCGCGCGGGAACCCAAGTCTTTCATCATCAGGCACTGGAAAGCACTGCTCATCGTGCTCGTCGTGGTGCTCCTGATGATTGCGTTCATACTCTATCTTCGCCAGAAGCAGCCGATCGCCGCGCCGCGCGGCCGCAACGGGCAGGGTGGTCCGGTCGCAGTCTCCGTAGCCACTGCCGTTCCCGGCGACATCGAGGTGAAGATTCCGGCCCTCGGCACAGTGACCCCGCTGGCCACGGTCACGGTGAGAACGCAGATCACCGGCACCCTGCAAAAGATTCTCTTCACCGAGGGCCAATTCGTTCATCAAGGAGATTCCCTCGCACAGATCGATGCGCGCCCGTATGAAGCCGCTTTGCAGCAAATGGAGGGCAACTTGAAGCGTGACCAGGCGCTGCTTGCCAATGCCAGGCTCGACCTGAAGCGCTACGAGGCACTGGTCAAAGAGGACTCGATCCAGCAGCAGACGCTCGACACTCAACGCGCGCTGGTCGATCAATTCATCGGCACCATCCAGGCCGACGAAGGGCAGGTGAACACCGCCAAAGTGAACCTGGTGTATACGCACATCATCTCGCCCGTGACCGGACGCGTCGGATTGCGCCAAGTCGATCAGGGCAACTATGTGACGCCCGGGGATGCCAACGGCATTGTGCTCATCAACCAGCTGCAGCCCATTACGGTCATTTTCTCGGTTCCTGAGGACAACGTCTCCGCCGTCATGAAGCGCGTCTCCACCGGCACGACGCTCACCGTCGAGGCTTTCGACCGCACCAACGCTACGAAAATTGCCGACGGCAAACTGCTCACGGTCGACAATTCGATCGACATTACGACCGGCACTTTCAAGCTGCGCGCGCAATTCGACAACACGGACAGTTCCATGTTTCCGAATCAGTTCGTGAATATCAAATTGCTGCAAGATGTGCAGAAAAACCAAATCATCATGCCGAACGCCGCGGTGCGCCGGGGAGCACCCAATGGGGTTGCGACCACTTTCGTCTACATCGTCAATGCGGACGCGACGGTCAGTGTGCGTCCGGTGACGCTGGGCGTGGTCGATGGCGAAAGAGTGGCGGTGACCGCCGGCCTCAAGGCCGACGAGGTCGTCGTCACGGAGGGCGGAGACCGTCTGCGCGACGGCGCGCCGGTTCAACTGCCGGGTGCTGCGCCCGCGCCGGCTGCCGGTGCGCAGCCGCCCGGCAAGCCGGGCGCAGGCGCGCGGCGCGGCAAGGGGCGCGGCAAACCTCCGCCATCGTCATGATGCCGATAACCGGCTTAGCTCTGGTCGCATGAATCCCTCACGCATCTTCATCCTGCGTCCCGTCGCCACCACGCTGTTGATGGTGGCGATACTGATCGTCGGGGCAATGGCCTATTTGCAATTGCCCTTGTCGGCATTGCCGGAAGTCGCCTACCCGACCATTCAAGTACAGACATTTTATCCCGGCGCGAGTCCTGAGGTGATCACCTCCGCCATTACGGCGCCGTTGGAAAAACAATTTGGCCAGATGCCGGGCTTGAGCCAGATGTCCTCCACGAGCTCTGCCGGCGCTTCTGTCATTACCCTGCAGTTCACGTTATCGCTCGCCATCGATGTGGCAGAACAAGAAGTGCAGGCGGCCATCAGCGCCGGGCAAAACTTGCTGCCGCAGGATCTGCCGGCGCCGCCGATTTACGCAAAGGTCAATCCCGCCGATGCGCCCGTGCTGATTCTCGGCATCACCTCGAAAACGATGGCGCTCACGGACGTCGAGGACTTGGTCGACACCCGCATTGCGCAGAAGATTTCTCAAGTCAAGGGCGTGGGCGTCGTCAGCATCAGCGGCGGGCAGAGGCCGGCGGTCAGGGTGGTGGCCAACCCGCGCGCCATGGCGGCCTATGGCCTCAATCTCGATGATTTGCGCACCACCATCAATAATGCCAATCAGAACGGACCGAAGGGCACGCTCGACGGTCCGGTCAATGCGTACACCCTCAATACCAACGATCAGATCAGAAGCGCCGATGATTACGGCAATGTCGTGGTGGCTTACAAGAACGGCGCACCGGTGCGCCTCAAGGATGTGGCGACCCTCGTGTCGGGCGCGGAGAATTCCAAACTCGGCGGCTGGATGAACTCGGTCCCTGCGCTGATTCTCAACGTACAGCGCCAGCCCGGCGCGAATGTCGTCGATGTCGTCGACCGGATCCAGGCCATGCTGCCGGCCCTGCAGGCGGACATGCCGGCAGGCGTGGACGTCGCGCTGCTCACGGATCGCACCACCACCATCCGGGCCTCGGTGAAGGACGTGCAATTCGAGCTGGTATTGGCGGTGGTGTTGGTGGTGTTGGTGATCTGGCTGTTTTTGCGAAACATTCCGGCCACCATCATTTCGAGCCTGTCGGTCCCGCTGTCCCTCATCGGGACATTCGCGGTGATGTATCTCGCCAATTTCAGCCTCAACAATTTATCGTTGATGGCCTTGACCATTGCGACGGGGTTCGTCGTCGACGATGCCATCGTCATGATCGAAAATATTTCACGCTACATCGAAGCGGGCGAATCGCCGCTCGAAGCGGCCCTCAAAGGCGCGGGACAAATCGGCTTCACCATCATTTCACTCACCGTGTCGCTCATCGCCGTCTTGATTCCGCTGCTGTTCATGCAGGACGTTGTCGGCCGATTATTTCGCGAATTCGCCGTCACGCTGGCGGTGACGATTTTGATTTCCGCCGTCGTCTCGCTGACGTTGGTGCCCATGATGTGCGCGAAGCTCTTGAAGCATCGACCCCAGAACGAGCCCTCGCAGACGGAATCGGGAAAGTGGTTTACCGCAGTGGTTGATTGGTACGGCGAGCGGCTCACCTGGGTGCTCGATCATCAGAGATTGACGCTGTGGGTCGCCCTCGGGACTCTGGTGCTCACCGCCCTCCTCTATGTGCTCATTCCCAAGGGCTTCTTTCCGGACCAGGATACCGGTTTGATTCAGGGCGTTTCAGACGCGACCGAGTCGATTTCCTACGGCGCCATGGCGAAGCGCCAGCAAGCACTTGCTGCGGCGATCCTCAAGGATCCCGATGTCTTGAGTCTGTCGTCCTTCATCGGCGTCGATGGCAACAACGTCACATTGAACAGCGGCCGTTACCTGATCAATCTGAAGCCGCGCAGCGACCGCTCTTCGACGGTTACCGATGTCATCCGCCGGTTGCGCAGCGAAACGGCCGACGTCACGGGCATCACGGTGTACATGCAGCCGGTGCAGGACTTGACGCTCGACAACACCATCAGCCGCACGCAGTATCAGTTCACGCTGGAAAGCGCGGATGCGACCGCCCTCTCGACGTGGGCGCCCAAACTTGTGACGGCGCTGAACCAACTGCCCGACCTGGCGGACGTGGTGAGCAACCAGGAAGACAATGGCCTCGCAGCCTATGTCACCATCGATCGCGACAGTGCCGCGCGCCTTGGGATCAGCGTGGGAACGGTGGACAATGCGCTCTACGACGCCTTTGGCCAACGGATCGTCTCGACCATTTTCACGCAGTCGAACCAGTATCGGGTCATCATGGAGGCGGATCCGGCGTCGTACCGGTCGGTGGACTCCCTGGCTTCCATCTATGTGCCGTCAGCCGGCGGCGGCCAGGTGCCCCTGTCGGCGATTGCCAAAGTGGATGTGCAAACCCGCCCGATTCTCATCAACCACCTGGCCCAATTTCCCGCGACCACGGTTTCATTCAATCTCGCGCCGAATGCATCGCTCGGCGCCGCCGTCTCCGCCATCGAGAAAACCGAGCGCACCTTGGGCCTGCCGGGCAGCATCCACACAACCTTTCAAGGCGCGGCACTGGCATTTCGCAGCAACCTCAGCAATGAACTGCTGCTGTTGGTCGCGGCCGTGCTCGTGATGTACATCGTGCTCGGCGTCCTGTATGAAAGTTTCATTCATCCCATCACCATTCTGTCGACGCTGCCCTCGGCGGGCATCGGCGCATTGTTGGCGCTCATGCTGTTTGGCGATGACCTGACCATCATCGCGCTGATCGGCATCATCCTTCTCATCGGCATCGTGAAGAAGAATGCCATCTTGATGATCGACTTTGCCGTGGTGGCGCAGCGCGATGAGGGTCTGTCGCCCCGCGATGCGATCTACAAGGCCTGTCTGCTGCGGTTTCGGCCGATTCTGATGACCACGGTTGCCGCCATCTTCGGCGCGCTGCCCCTGATGTTCGGCACGGGCACGGGTTCGGAATTGCGGCATCCCTTGGGCGTCAGCATCGTCGGCGGTCTCTTGGTGAGCCAGGTGCTGACCCTGTTCACCACGCCGGTCATTTATCTGGCATTTGACCGCCTCGCCGCGCGCATGCGCGGCCGCACCTCCTCCGCAGAGTCGGATGCACCCTTGGCGGAAGGCTCGGCGTGAACATTTCCGCGCCCTTCATCAAGCGCCCGGTCGCAACCACCTTATTGACGATCGGTGTGACACTATGCGGCGGCGTGGCCTTCCTGCTGCTGCCGGTCGCGCCGCTGCCGCGCATCGATGTGCCGGCCATATTCGTCTCGGCCCAGCTGCCGGGAGCCAGTCCGGAAGTCATGGCGAGCACGGTGGCCACGCCCTTGGAAAGGCATTTGGGCGCCATTTCCGATGTCGATGACATGACCTCCACCAACAGCGTGGGCACATCGAGCATTCAGCTGACCTTCGGCATGGATCGCGACATCGATGGCGCGGCGCGCGATGTGCAGGCTGCCATCTCCGCGGCGCACGCTGACCTGCCCACGTCTCTGACTCGAAATCCCACCTATCGCAAGCTCAATACGGCTTCGTTCCCGGTGATTGCCATCGCCATGACTTCTGATGTGCTTACGCAGGGACAGATTTATGACGCCGCCGATGCCGTCATATCGCAGCGTCTGTCGCAAATCCCCGGCGTCGGCGGAGTCAACGTCAACGGCAGCGCGCTGCCGGCGGTCCGGGTGGAAATCAATCCGCATTCCTTGTCCAAGTACGGTATCGGCTTGCAGGATGTCCGCGCGGCCATTTCGAATTCGAATGCCAATGCACCGAAAGGCGCCATCGAATCGGATGAACTGCATTACCAGATCTACACCAATGACAATGCCCGGGATGCCGGGCCCTATCGCAACCTGATCATCGCGAACCGCAATGGTGCAACGGTGCGTCTGGGCGACGTCGCGACCGTGCTCGACATGCAGGATGGGGCTACCGAGAACATTCGCACCTATGGGTTGTACAACGGCAGGCCGGCCGTATTCGTAACGGTTACGCAGCAGCCGGGCGCCAACATCATCGAAACCGTCGATGCCGTCAAGGCAGCGTTGCCCATCCTCAAGACCGAGATCGATCCCAAGATCGATCTGATAGTCAGCTTCGACCGCTCAATCACGATTCGAGCCTCGGTGCGCCAGGTTGAACAGACGCTGATGCTGGCGGTGGCCTTCGTCATTTTGGTGGTCTACATTTTTTTGAACAGCTATCGCGCTGCGCTCATCCCCGCCATCGTGGTGCCCGTGTCGCTGATAGGCACATTCGGCGCCATGTACCTGCTGGGATACACACTGGACAACTACTCGCTGAT
>DATHFW010000020.1:0-7025 GCA_035317945.1 Steroidobacteraceae bacterium
ATTTCGCGCTTTTCCACCAGCGCGCCGGTGCGCCAGCCTCGGCCGTCGATGACCTGCTCGTTCGCCAGCACGGTTTTGTCGACAGGGTCCCAATTCACCACGCCGGTTTTCTGATACGCGACGCCCTTTTCCAGCATGCGCAGAAACAACCACTGGTTCCAACGATAGTATTCAGGAAGACAGGTGGTGAGCTCGCGATTCCAATCCAGGCCGTAGCCCAATGATTTTAGTTGCGCCTTCATGTGAGCGATGTTGTCGAGGGTCCACTTTGCCGGCGGCACACGGTTCGCGATTGCGGCGTTCTCTGCCGGCAAACCGAAGGCGTCCCATCCCATCGGCTGCAGCACGTTGCGGCCGTTCATGCGCATGAATCGCGCCAGCGCATCGCCTATGGTGTAATTGCGGACGTGCCCCATGTGCAAGCGGCCGCTTGGATAGGGGAACATGCACAAGCAATAATACTTCTCGCGGCTGTCGTCTTCCTTGGCCTCGAAGCTATGCTGTTCGTTCCAATAGTGCTGCGCCGCTGCTTCGATGGCGGCAGGTTCGTATCTTTCTTGCATGATTGGACGCCAGAATACCCGAGATGCCGGACGGCCGCGAACTGCTCTAACAAAAGGATCGCATGCGAAACTTGAATTTCTACGCCGCGCTCGCCTTGAGCACCTTGAGCGGCTGTCTGTGGTTTCTGGCCGTTACGCCATTTGATTTTTCCGCCCTGGCGTGGATCGCGGCGATCCCGATGTTCATGGCGATCGAGCGCGCGGGCAGCTTTCGCCGCGCGTTATTTCTGGGATGGTGGGCCGGGCTCATCGAAACCGCCGGCGGCTTTTACTGGCTGATCGATGTGATGCGTCGATTCGCTGATTTTCCCTGGGTGGGCGCGGCGCTCGTGTTTCTGCTTTTCTGTGCGACGCGCGCCATTATTTTTTTGCTGTTTACGGCCGCTGTGTGCGCGATTCGCAAACGCGTCCAGGTGCCCATGGCTCTGCTCGGGCCCATCGTCATGGTCAGCTGTGAACTGGTGGTCCCGCAGCTATTCCCTTGCGGCCAATGGATCAGTCAGGCCTGGCACCCGCTCGTCATCCAGGTGAGCGAACTGACGGGACCTTTCGGCGTCACCGCATTGCTCATGATGGTCAACGGTGCGGCCTACGACTTGACGGTCAATATGCGCGCGGGCCGCTATCCGGCGATTGCATCCGCTGCCTTGCTGGCAGCGGCTCTCATCTTCGGCGGCGTGCGCATGCACCAGATCGATGAGGTCGCCGCGCACTCGCCCCGCCTCAAGGTAGGCCTGGTTCAGCCGAATTTCGCGTACACCATTGACGGTGAATTCTCGCGCGACGAGGCGCTGCGCCAGCTGACTGCCCTGCAGGAGCAATCACGCCGCCTGGAGCGAGAGGGCGCCGAGGCGCTGGTCTGGAGCGAGGGCAGTTTTCCTGTCGCCGTACCGCGGGATTTCAGCGCCGACTTCGCACCGGGTTCTCTTGCCATGATCCGCCGCGGCTTCGCGATACCCACCGTCATCGGCGCCGAAATGTACGATGCCACGCGCCAGGATGCATTCAACTCCGCCATTTTACTGGACAAGAACGGCAAGGTCGCGGGCCGGTACGACAAGGTGCGGCTGCTCGCCTTCGGCGAATACATTCCCGGCATTGATGCCTTTCCGTGGCTGCGCAAGCTCATGCCGGCAGGTGCCGGCCGATTTACCGCGGGCGGCGGCCCAGGCGTGATCTCCCTGCAGGGGCCCGACGCCAACGTCTGGCAATTGGGTCCGGTGATCTGCTACGAGGATATATTGCCGGCGTTCTTGCGCCGTGTCGGGCAATTGCACCCGAACCTCCTGGTCAATTTGACCAGCGATTCTTGGTTTGGCGCGGACACCGAACCCTGGGAACACTTGGCGCTCGCCGTATTCGCCAGTGTCGAATTGCGCGTCAGCATGGTGCGCGCCGTCAATTCAGGCGTTTCTGCGCTCATCGATCCGAATGGGCGCGTGCTGCAGAAAACCTATGCCGACGATCCCTACCGCCATCCGCGAGCCGCCGATGGTGTCGTGGTGAGCACGGCGCTCATGCCCGGAGCACACACCGTTTTCGTGGCGGTGGGCAATCTGTTCGCCTATTTGTGCCTGGCCGGGACGCTGGTGATGCTCATGGTCACGTGGCGCCGCCGGCGGCGGATTCACAGCGCTTGAAGCGCTGCTTCCGTTGCATCGCAATAGTGCGTGCGGCTAGGCCATCAGATTGATCTTGGGATTGACCGTTGCGGCGGCTGCCGCCGAGTTGGTGGGCGCTGCCGCTGCGCTGCTCGCCGCGGGCGGTGTCAGCCCGAGGAGCGTTTGAAGGGCAGTAAATGCCTTGCCGAACAGATTCTGCGCGGATGCGACCGGAACCTGGGCAGCGGTGCTGCTCGTGGAATCCGTGGAGGGATCGGAAAGATCCAGTTCCGAACCCTTTTTATGACCATGTCCATGCGGATGAACATTCAGCGCAGGGAGGGCCGCCGTGACGGAAGAGGGAATTGCGAGTGGTGACATGGAACTATCCTTTTAAAATATGGATCACTGTCGAGCGGCAACGAATTGCCGCCGGCGGTCGGCGGCGGCGAAGTGTTGCCGCCCGCTCGACCGGCAAACCGGCGAGGGCTTCGTTCGATTCGCGCGAATGCTGCATTGCCTGTACTTCGGGAGACCTCATTCGTTCTGCTCGTCCTGGACGGAGCAGGTTTCGTGCCAAACCGCGAAATAAGGACGCTGCGCGCACCCGACGGACACATGATCGTTCTGCCGAATGCCATCGCTGCGAGCCAGGTCACCATCAACTTGAATACGACCTACGCGCCGTGGCCCATCACCATCACCCTTCGTTTGAGCCGCGACGCCGACATTGAAGCGGCTCGGCAGCTGGCGCTCAGTGTCGCGGCGGAGATTGCCGGGGAGCAAACCGTCGTCGGTTGCTTCCTGACCAAAATCGATGCCGCCGCCATCACGCTGGAGCTGCGTTTCAAGGCAGCCGACGCCGCGGGCCGCGACGCCTTGAGATCGAAAATACTGACCGCCCTGCCGCACCGATTCGCCGAAGCAAAGATTGGTTCGAGCGGCGCGGAGTTGCCGGCCTTCTCCTAAAACGGCAGCGGTTGCAAATCAGGCTCTACCCATCGCGCTTGTAACAACTATGCCGGGCGGTTTAGGCTTGCGCGCTGCACTGACTAAAGGGTAACGGGATGTTCAAATCAATCGCGGTTTACATGGCAATGATGTTGATGGCATCGGGGCTGGCGCAAGCGCGTCCCTTCACGGCGAAGGATCTTGCGCTTTTGGATCGAGTCTCGGATCCGCGCATCTCGCCCGATGCCCGTTTCGTTGCCTACAACCTACGCTCCACCGACTGGGATGGTAACCACGGAGTCAATGCCCTGTGGGTCATCGACCGCAGCGCTGCGAACTCGGCACCGCGCTTGGTGAGAGACCAGGAAAAATCCTCCACCGCGCCGCGCTGGTCGGCTGACGGGCAGTGGCTGTATTTTCTCTCGTCGCGCTCCGGCTCGACTCAGGTTTGGCGCACCGCCGCCCAAGGCGGCGAGAGCTGGCAGGTCACCAAGCTGCCGCTCGATGTGAGCCAGTATCGCCTCGCGCCGGATGGCCATACATTGGTCGCGGCGATTAACGCGCATGCCGAATGCGATACCCTGGCGTGCAGCAAGGCCAAGGATGAGGCCAAGGCCAAGGAGAAAACCAGCGGCACGCTGTACGACACCGCCACGCCGCGATTTTGGGACACCTATCTTGACGGCCGCTACATAGGTCTGTTTGCGGTTCGCTTGAGCGGCGACAACGCGCCTACCGATGCCGTGCCACTCACGCGAAACTATCAGGCCGACATCGTCGGCCGGCCTGACGGCGACGACTCGTCGTTCGTCGTCGCGGAAGACGGCAGCGCCGTGATCTTTTCCGCACGCCCTTCAGGATCCGCCCAAGGATTGGGAGATCCGAGCAGCCTCTACACCGTACCGCTGGACGGCAGCAAAGCCCCGCAACGGCTCGACCCGGCGGCTGCCACCTCCGACAGCACGCCGGCCATTTCTCCGGACGGCGCAAAATTGGCCTACCTGGCGCACAAGGGTTCGACGTTCACCGCCCCGCGCGCGCAGATCATGATTCGCGATCTTAAAAGCGGCAGCACGCGTCCGCTTGCCGAAAGCTTCGATCGCTCTCCCGGCTCGCTCAAGTGGTCGAGCGACTCCAAGACTCTGTACGCCGGCGCCGAGGACACGGGGCAGGAACGTATTTTTGCGGTCAGTGTGGCGAGCGGAGCTGTCAAACCGCTGACCGGCGACGGTCATGTGGGGAGCTTTGACCTGGCGAAGGGCGTGATCGTCTATAGCCGCGACGCGCTCGATTCACCGGCGCAGGTCTACGACCTGAAACCCGGCGAAGCGCCGCACGCGCTGACTCATGTGGGGCAACAGATGCTGGCGCAAACGCCTTTCTCTTCCTATGAGGCATTCAGTTTTAGCGGATGGAATGACGAGACGGTGCACGGCTATGTCGTGCAACCCGCCAACTATCATCCCGGGCAAAAATACCCGGTCGCATTTTTGATCCATGGCGGCCCGCATGGATCGTTCGGCAATGCGTGGAGCTATCGCTGGAATCCCCAAGTCTGGGCAGGCATGGGCTATGCCGTGGTCATGGTGGATTTTCACGGCTCGAGCGGTTACGGCGAGGCATTCGCTAAATCGATCGTCGGCCACTGGGGCGATCGACCGCTCACGGATTTGCAAAAAGGCTGGAGCTACGCGCTGTCGCGCTACAGCTTTCTGGATGCAGACCGGGCTTGTGCGTTAGGCGGGTCCTACGGCGGATACATGGTGGCGTGGATCGCCGGGAACTGGACCAAGCCGTGGAAATGTCTGGTCAATCACGACGGTGTATTCGACATTCGCTTGATGTCCTATTCCACCGACATCCCGGGATTCCAGCAGTCGCAAAATGACGCGCCGACCTGGGAAAAACCGGAGGCCGTGGAGCGCTTCAACCCCATCGATCATGTCGCCGACTGGAGCGTGCCCATGCTGGTGGTGCACGGTGGGCGCGACGATCGCGTACCGCTTGATCAAGGCATGGGCGCCTACGGTGCGGCGCAGTTGCGCCACATTCCCAGTCAACTCCTGTATTTTCCGGACGAGAATCACTGGGTGCTCAAGCCGCAAAACTCAGTTCAATGGTATACAACCGTCGAAGCCTGGATGAAACGCTGGCTTGGCAGTTGATGGAATCTTAAGTCATGACCAAATCTGCAGGAAACATCCGCCTGTACGAACTCGCACTCGAGAACGGCCGTTCAGCCAGTCCTTTCGTGTGGCGAATCCGCTATGCGCTGGCGCACAAAGGTATTGCATTCGAGACCGTGTACTTGGGGTTTACCGAGATTCCGACGGTGTTCGGCGGCAAATTCAAGACCGTTCCGATACTCGAGCACGGCGACACGGTTCTGGCTGAGAGCTGGGACATTGCCGAGTACTTGGACCGCGCCTTTCCCGACCGTCCGCCGTTGTTCGCCAGTCCAGGCGAACTTGCGGTGATACGGCTCACCGACGCATGGTTCATGAACGAGGTGTTGAGAAAAATGTTCCGGCTGTACGTGAAGGACGTGCACGACGCCGCGCGCCCGCAGGATCGGCCTTACTTTCGCGAGAGCCGCGAGAAGAACATGAAGGGCAAGACGCTGGAGAGCTTCACGGCTGATCGCGCATCGTACTTGCCGGCGATTCGCGCCTCCCTGCAGCCGCTGCGCACGCACCTGCAAAAATATCCGTTCCTCGGCGGCAGCACGCCCAATTTCGCCGATTACGTGGCACTCGGCGGTTTTTATTGGGCCGCCAGCGCCGGCACCTTGCCGCTGTTGGAACGCGACGATGCACTGCGCGATTGGCTCGAGCGCGGCTTCAATTTGTACGGCGGAATTGCGCGAGATCCGGGAGTCGAGCCGCTGTTCGAATCATGAATAGTTCAGGCTAGTGGCCCGATCCCGCCGGCGCCTCTGGCGCAAAATCTTTGTTGTGATCTTCGTGGTCCTCGCCACCGTTGCGGTGGCTGCGGCGGCGTGGATCATGCATTTGGACCGCGTGGTGACTCAACAATTCCAGGGTCGCCATTGGTCGGTGCCGGCGCATGTCTACGCGGCGCCGCTCGAGCTGTATGCCGGTGCGCCCATCTCGGCGGACGATCTCGAAGAGGAATTGCGCCGCGTGCACTATCGGCGCGGCGATCCGGCCGGCGGTCCCGGTCTGTATCGTCGGGTCGGCAATGCCTTCGACATTCAGGCGCGGCGGGTGCGCTTCATCGACGAACAACGCGATGCCCAGCTGGTGTCCATCCACGCCGACGCATCCTCGATCACCAGCATGCGTCAAATAAACGGTGCGGACCTGCCGGTGTTCCGCCTGGACCCCCCGGTGATCGGCAGCGTCTTTCCCATTCACGGTGAAGATCGCCTGGTCGTATCGCCGGAAGAAGTTCCTACTTTGCTGCGCAAAGGCATCAAGCTGATCGAGGATCGGCGTTTCGACGAACATCACGGCGTCGACACGCTCGGCGTGCTGCGTGCCGTCTGGGTCAACCTGCGCGCCGGCCGGGTGGTTCAGGGCGGCAGCACGCTCACGCAGCAACTGGTGAAGAATTACTTCCTCACCGACGCGCAGACATTCGACCGCAAGTCCACCGAGGCGGTCATGGCGTTGCGGCTCGAAGCGCACTATTCCAAGGACGAGATCCTGGTGGCCTACCTCAATGAGGTCTTCCTGGGCCAGGATGGCGAACGCGCCATCCACGGCTTTGGGCTCGGCAGTGAATTTTATTTCGCCAAGCCCTTGGACGAACTCGACGCCGGC
Source organism: Steroidobacteraceae bacterium (assembly GCA_035317945.1). Lineage (GTDB taxonomy): Bacteria > Pseudomonadota > Gammaproteobacteria > Steroidobacterales > Steroidobacteraceae > Bog-1198. The sequence continues at coordinate 6,901 of DATHFW010000020.1, forward strand.
GAACTGGCGCTGTTGATCGGCCTGGTCAAGGGTCCCTCGTACTACGATCCGCGCAGACATCCCGATCGCGCGCTCGCGCGGCGCAACCTGGTGCTCAAGGAATTTGCCGACGCGCACCTGATCGA
>DATHFW010000021.1:0-20248 GCA_035317945.1 Steroidobacteraceae bacterium
GCAGAAGCGCATGTAATCGGTTGCCGTGGAGACGAGGCCGCCGCCGCCGGAGGATAGCGCCGGTTTCGCCGCGAAATCGTGGTTCAAACCATCCTTGACGCCGACCACCTGCAATTTTCCGTCTTTGTCGTAGCTATAGAACTCCGCGAAGCGATTGAGTTTTTCCTTCGGTACGTAGAAAGCCGTATCGACCATGCCGAGCGGTTTGAAAATGCGCTTCTCCAAGAATTCTTCGAAGGGCATGCCGGAGAGTTTTTGGACGATGTAACCCTGAATGTCCACGGAAATGCTGTAGTGCCACTCGGTTCCCGGCTGCGAATTCAGCGGCAGCTTGGCCACCCGCTTGATGAACTCATCCAGCGTGTTGTTCGGGTTGAGCAGGTCAGCTTCGAGCTGCAATTTGTCGACCGCCGTATTGCTGAAAAAACCATAGGTGAAGCCCCCGGAATGCGACATCAATTCACGCATCGTCACCGGATGGGCTTGATCTTTCATGACCACGTTGCTGTTCGCCTCCGTGCTGTAAACCTTCAGCTTGGCGAATTCGGGAATGTACTTCGCCACCGGATCGTTGAGCTGCCACTTGCCTTCTTCGAACAAGATCATCATGGCAACGCCGGTGATCGGCTTGCTCATGGAATAGATGCGAAAGATGCTGTCTTTTTGCATGGGCGCGTTGGCCGCGATGTCGCGCTTGCCCGAGGCATCGAACTCCACCACTTTGCCGTGGCGCGAAACCATGGTGACAACGCCTGCCAGACGGCCCTGATCCACGAGTTCCTTCATCCCTGAGCGCAGTTGCGACAGGCGCTCGGTCGACATCCCCTCACTTTCCGCACTGGCCGAGGGTAGATCACGTGTTGCTGAGAGCGCGGGTTGAACCAGGACGGCGGCCAGAGATGCGGTGATCAATAAACGCGGAAGATGCATGCGAGAACTCCCTAGTAGATGTTATTTATAACCGGACCCACAGTGTAGCGCTCGAGCATCCAGCGCGTCATCAGTTCGAACAGCGCCGTGCGTGAGACTTCGTCCTCATTGTGAACTTCGTGAAGCAGGCCCGGGTAGGTGACGAGCTGCTTGTCGCGCGATCCGAGCGCGCCGACGAGCACCTGAGACCCGCTCACGGGGCAGATCCTGTCCGCTCCGCCATGCACGGCCAGCCAGGGCAGGGTGATCTTCGGCGCATCGGCGTAGCACCGGCGGCACGCCATGGCGAAGCCGTAAAGCAATTTCAAACTCGCGGTGCGCGGCACGAGCGGATCGTTCATATGCTCTTGTTGGATCTCAGCGACTTGAGTAAGCGCCGTGGCGTCTATCCCTAAGCTGATTCTCAAGCGGGGCGCCAGCGCGGCGGCGATTCGCAGGGCGACGCCGGCCGCGCCCTCCAGCTTCGGCATGGCGTCCAGTGCGCAACCGCTGGTAATGACGCCGCGCGCCCACGACAAACCGTCAATGGCCGCAAGTGTCACCACGACTGAACCCATACTGTGGCCCCACACGAACAGCGGCAGCGAGGGGAATCGCTTGCGCGCAGTCTGTCCCACCAATTCCAGATCGTTCGCGAACTCGGCAAAATTCGCCACGTGGGTGCGCGTGCCGGGAAATTTTCCGTGTCCGCGCTGGTCGTAGACGAAACAGGCGATGCCCTGAGAGGCCAGCGCCTCAGCGACGTGCCGGTAGCGATCGGCATGCTCGGCAATCCCGTGCACGATGATGAGTCCGGCCTTGAGTTGTGACGGCACAACTTCGAACCCGGGGAAGGCTGTCCCGATCATGGGCTGACCTGCGGCAAATCGGTCGACTGAGCTCTCGTCAGAAGCCAGATTCCACTGAGCACCAAACCCGTGCCCACGGCAATCCAGACGGTGAATGGTTCTCCCAACAGCACGACCGCCAGCAGTATGGTCGACAGCGGCCCCACGGAGCCCGCCTGCGCCGTTAGCGAGGCGCCGATTCGCTCAATGGCCATCATCACCATGAGGACGGGCGCAAAAGTACACAGTGTCGCGTTCAACACCGACAGCCAAAGCACAGGGGCAGGCACGACGACGGCCGAGAGCGGCCGAAGGATCAGGAACTGCGCGATGCAGATCATGCAAGCGACCGTGGTCGCCAGGCCGGTCAGGCGCAGTGCGCCAAGGCGCTTTACCTCCTCGCCGCTGTACGACAAGTATATGGCGTAGCTGATGGCGCTCGAGAATATCAACGTTGCACCCAGCAGTACATCGGCGCCCTGCAGCGACGTTTCGCGGCCGAAGACGCACAGCACGCCCAAGTAGCTCACCGCCAGCGCAAGAATTTGCGAGCGCGTCACTTTTTTATGAAACAGAAAAGCGCCCAGCCCCAGTACCAGCGTCGGATTGAGATACAAAATGAGACGCTCCAAGCTTGCGCTGATATAACGCAGCCCGGCGAAGTCGAGAAAACTTGCCAGGTAGTAGCCGCAAAAGCCCAGGCCGAGAACGGTTCTGATATCCCGCCAGGTGAGCGCCGGTTTGCCTCGTCCGGACCACCACGCCAAGACCACGAACAGCGGCAGTGCGAACAGCATGCGGTACATGATCAGGGTGACGGCGTCGACCCCGTATCGATATGCCAGTTTCACGATGATGGCCTTGCCCGAAAATGCGACCGCACCGAGACTTGCCAGCAGCAAGCCGCGGCGTCTTGCTGCCAAAGGCAATCCATCGACGGGGATAGTGGCGTTCACGGTTCCGATTCTACGGAACCGCGTGCACCGGTTTTAAGGTTTTCGCATCAAGCTTCGCGCAACCGGAACAACTTGCTCTGCGTGCGATCGATGTCCGGCTCCCCTGGAGCTTTCGAGCGCTCATCGTCATGACGGGCGAATCTTTCGATTTCCGCCGCCGGGACCGCGGGGCTGCGAAAGAATCCCTGGTACTGATCGCAGCCCATGCGCCGCAGAATGCCGAGTTGCTCTTCCGATTCCACGCCTTCGGCAATTACCTTCAGGCGCAGGCCGTGCGCCAGCGAAATGATCGCGCGCACGATGGAGGCATCGCCCGAGTTGGAAGCCACGTCGCTGATAAAGCTGCGGTCGATCTTGAGCTTGTCGATGGGGAATCGCTGCAGGTAGCTCATGCTCGAATAGCCTGTGCCGAAATCGTCGATGGCAACCACCACACCCAGCTCGCTCAGCTGCTCGAGCAGCGCCACGGAGGTCTCGGCATTGCTCATCAACGTCGCCTCGGTCAGTTCAATTTCCAAATAGGTCGCATCGAGCGCGTGATCCTCGAGCGCCGCGTTGACTTTCTTGACGAAATTCGCCTGGCAGAATTGCAACGGTGAGACGTTGACCGCGACGCGCAGGAACGGCAGATTCCGCTTCTGCCATTCGCGCGCTTGACGGCACGCCTCGCGAATGACCCAATCGCCGATCTCGAGAATCAAGCCGCTTTCTTCCGCGATGGGAATGAACTCGCCGGGCAGAATGAAGCCGCGCTTCGGGTGATGCCACCGGATCAGCGCCTCGACGCTGCGCATCTCGCCGGTGGCGATGTCGATCTTCGGCTGATAGTGCAGGGCGAGTTGCCCTTGCGACAGCGCACCGCGCAGCTCCGCTTCGATCTCCAATCGCTCCCGCGAGAATCCCATGATGCCGGAATCGAAAAATCGAAAGGTCTTGCGGCCGCTTCGCTTGGCGAAATACATGGCTTCGTCGGCACGGGCGAGCAGCTCTTCCGCGGCCTTGCCGTCCGCGGGGTAGCGCGCAATGCCGATACTGGGGCTGACATGCAGTTCCAGACCGGTGATTTGGTAGGGTTGGGACAGCGCCGACATCCAGCGGATGATGAGCGCCTCGATTTCCTCGGCGGAACCGACATTACGCAGCAGCAATAAGAACTCGTCCCCGCCCGCGCGCGCCACGATGTCGCTCGAGCGCACGATGGATTGCAGCCGCTCGGACACATGCTTGAGCAGCGCATCTCCCGCCCCATGGCCCAGGGAATCGTTGATGATCTTGAAGCGATCCAAATCAAATACGCATACCGCAAACGGCTGCCGCTCGTGGACGGCGAGATTGAGGTGTTCGACGAACAGCACTCGATTGGCAATTCCGGTCAGCGCATCGTGGGTTGCCTGGCGTTTCAGCTCCAGATTCGCGTTGGCGAGGGATTTGTCGCGTTCCTTGAGCATGTGCACGGAGTCGCGCAACTGCCGCCGCCGATCCTGCAGGCGCAGCCGCAGTCCTCTGCCGAATACTCCCAAGAGTATGCAGCGGCCGAGCGTCGCGACGAAGCACAGCCACACCAAGCCGCGCTCAACGGGTGTCGCCTGCGGGATCGAGATTCTCGCGTTGATCGCTGTCATGACGATGGCCGCGGCACCGGCGACGCCGATCCAGGCAATGGCGGATTGCCGTTTGGATAATCCCAAGCTGGCGCAGCCGAATACGATGAAGAGCACGGTGAAGAAATAGAAGGCCATTGACGGCACCAGCGCCGCGAACAGCAACTGAATGGCACTGGAGGCGATGACCTGGGTGAGCGCAAATTCGCCCTCATCGCGCTGATGCTTGATGGTCCGGGCGCGCAGCAGCAGGATGATCGAGCTATCCAACAGGCCGATGGCCGTGTAGGCGAGCGGGACGGCTGGATTGATCGTACCGGTTATCGCAAAGCCGGTGAGCAGAACGCCGTCGATCACATAGCTCAGCGCGACCGCCAGAATCATTCTAGAGCCGAGGCTGCCTTCCGAACCTGGCTTGGCGGGTTTCATGGCACGCGATACTCGCTTGCCCAGCCGACATTTACCGCGACTTGGTTCAACAAATCAGAGGGCTAGGGGTCCTTTGGTGCTGAAAACGTTGAATTTTCGACGAATTCTTGGTCGGTCAAGCTGCGCAAAAAGGCCAGAAGATCGGCACGCTCCGCCGCCGAGAGGACAAACGCCCGAACTCGTGCATCCAGACGGGGACTCTTGTGGCCGCCCTGAACATAGTGATCCAAGACTGCGTCGAGGCTCGGCAGACTGCCGTCGTGCATGTACGGAGCCGTCAAGCCCACATTGCGCAGCGTCGGAACTCGAAACTTCCCCATGTCCGCAGCGCGATGGGTCGCCTCAATCAGCCCTCGATCGGCCGGCGGATAGCCGCCGTGACCATCGACATCGTACAGGCCGGTGTTGGCGAACAGCGCGGCATCCGATACATGCCCGTCGTAGAGCATGGGGCCCGAGAAATTCAGTCCCGAGTGGCATTGCGCGCAGCCGACTCTGGCTGAGTAAAAAAGATCCATGCCGCGCTTTGCCGACGGCGGCATCGCAGTGCGGTCGTCGTCGAACACAAAACGATCGAACGGCGATCGACCGGAAATCAAGGTGCGTTCGAACGCAGCGATCGCTTTGATGATGTGCTGCATCGATAGCGCGGGAGCCTCGCCGGGAAATGCGGCGGCGAATTGCGCGCGATAGGTTGGGTCGGAAGAGAGGGCGTTGACCGCCGATGCGCCGCCCGCTTTGAGGCCCATCTCCACCGGATGCTCTTTGAACAGCGGTTGGCGCATTTGTGACTCGAGCGAGCGCACTTTCGCACTGCCCCAGGTGAACGCCGCGTTGTAGGCAACATTGGTGAGGCTCATCGCGCCGCGGCGCACCGACTCGCCCGTGGCTCCCAGCGCGTGCGCTCGGCCATCGGTAAAAGCAAGCTCGGGTCGATGACAGCTCGAGCAGGCGTAATGGCCCGTCGTGGACAGGCGGGTCTCGAAGAAGAGCCTATGCCCCAAAACCACTTTCTCGGCGGACATCGGGTTGTCCGCAGGGACCGCCGGCCGCGGAAATCCGGGCGGCAAATGCCATTCATAGGGATGGGGCGGAAAATCATCGGCGGCGTGCGCGGCGCAAAGCGCCGCACACGCCGCAACAATAATTAAAAGCGGGCGAATTTACCGCGGTCCCTGACTCCAGGGCTGCGCTGCGCCGACCGCAAGAGAAGCGGTCTGCGCCGCGATGCCGGCGCGCTCGTCCATCCACTTGGCGAATGCCTCGACAGCTGCCGATGACAGCCCTTGAGCATCCTGGCGGCGCGCGTCCGCCCAGCGATGCATGGCCACCATCAATTCATCGGCGAGCGGTCTGGCATCGCGAAACAACGCCATGTATGCGCCTTTCGCCTCCTCGACCTGATTCAATCCAAGATACGCTTCGCCGCGGTATTCGATGGCTTCCGGGTAGCTCGGGTTGATTTCGAGCGCCTTGGCATAGGACGACAGCGCGTCGTCATAGTTGCCCAAGTGACGGTTGGCAAATCCCAGATAATTCCATGCCTGGTACATCTTGGGTTGGATGCCGACGGCGTCAATGAAAGAGGTCAGCGATTCACGATAGGCTTTTTGCGCCTTGTCGTGGGCTTTGGCAATTTTTTCCGGCGTCGATGCCTTGGCAGCGTCGGCGTCGTATTCCTGCGCCCGCTTGATGTTTTTCACACCGGCATTGTAGGCCGACTTGGCGGCGTCATCGGCGTTGCGCGGCGTGCTCGTCACCGTTCCTGCGGGGCTGCCGCCGCTCGGCATGGAACCTCCGCCGTGCGCCAGCGCGATTCCGACCGGGGCCACCGCCAAGGTGGTCGTGATCATCAACATACCGAAATTACTTCGCATGGGAGTCCCCCTTCGATGGCCCAATTACGTCCTGTCGGCTATGAGTACCCGCATGATCTCAAGTGGTTTAACTCGTCCATGGCCGCACGGTGGACCTATTGAGGCCCGATCAGTTCCGCAGCCGGGTGCGGCAGAGCCGCGACTTGTTGCGCAGTCACGTTCGACTTGTACTTGTTCTCGAAATGGCTGCGTACATAGTTGACCACGTCCGCAATCTGGGCGTCGGTCAAATGCGTCCGCGCCGGGGCCTGATTCGCGGGTAGCCCGAACGGCGGCATGCCGCTTCGACCGTTAAGAACCGTCAGCGCCACAAATTCCCAGGAGACGAACTTCTTATTCGCCACGAGTTTCGGATAAGCCCCGGCGCCGACCGCTCCTTGGGCGCCGGGCATGTGGCACCCCTGGCATATATGCTCGTATATCTGCTCGCCGCTCAATGAACCGATGGCGGCTCGCGATGTAAACAAAGGGCTATCCGCCAACGCGCTCGCCGCGACCGCCACGAGGAGCACCGTGATGAGGGTTCTCATGCCTTGGCCCCTTGCGCCACCGCGCGCAGGTGCAGTCGGCCAATGGCGTCAAGCGCCGAAGTGACGGCCCCTTCCTGCCAGCCGCCGAGATACGAGGCATGTTCGCCGGCCAGCGCGACGCGGCCGTCAATCTGGCACAAGTCATCGTAATGTTTGGCGCGCGTATCGGAGGTCCACATTCCAAAACAACCCAGGGTGAAGGGCGCGCGATGCCAGGCAACGGCAACGCCGTTATCGAACTCTTTGTGATATTGCGGATGAATTTGACTGCCGTACTCGACCACCTTCTGCACGCGCTCCTGCGGCGTCATGGCCGTGAACTGCATGGCGTTCAGGCCCCAGATGTAGGCGCCCAGCAGCACCCCTTTACCGCCGCTTTGAAATCCTGTGTTCGGATATCCGATATTCATGATCGGCAGATCGGTGTAGGTAATGCCGCCGAAGATCTGCTCGTCCTCTTCCCAGAAGCGGCGCTTGAACTGCAAGCCCGCCTTGATGGCCGCTGCATAGGGCACTGCTGAGATTGCCGATGCCATCTTTTGGCCAACGTTCATCGGTATCTGTGCCAACACCGGGAGCGGAATGGTGCACAAGCACCAGTCGGCGCGAGCCGATTGCTTCGAACCCGGACTTACGGTGTCGGTGAACGTGACCGTGACGCCGGCTGCGTCTTGGTGAATATCGGTCACTTTGCTGTTATAGCGAATGAGGGGTCCGAGTTCTCGGCCAAACGCCTCGCCGATCCGCCCCATGCCGCCTGCCGGCTGAAACAACGCCGTTTGCATGTCGAACGCATCGCCGTTGGGGATGCCCTGCCAAAGACCGGATTCGAGAACTTCGCGCAGCGCGACCGGCTTCGATGGAATGGGCCGCGCACTCAAGCCCCCGCCGGGATTCTTCTCGTAGCCGCGCCGATCGCTCACCCCTTCACTCGCCACATAGGCGAAGTTCTTGTCGAGCGCTCCCCATTCGCGCAGCGACTCGAGGAGTATTTCTTGATCTTCCTTGGTGACCGAGGCGTCAAGGGAATTCTGCCGCGTGGCTTTGGCCAACAATTCTGCGACATGCCCCTGATAGTCGGCTTTGACCTCGCGGAAGCGCTGCGGCTTCCCGCCGAACGCCTGGCTGCTGTGCAAATACGCGTTGTAGTTGACCTGGAAAAATGGCTCCAGTGCGATGCCGAGGCGCTTGGCGTAATGCATCATCCCGTGATGATGATAGGGAATTCGCCAAGGGCCTGGATTGATGTACAAGTCCTTGTCGAATTCACACTGCTGGGTGAGCCCGCCCATTTCCGTGTAGCGGTCGCCGCCGCGAAGGCTCCAGTTGCGCCCACCGGGTCTCGCGTTGTATTCAAGAACCTGAACTTTGTAACCGGCGCCGCGCAGCTCATAGGCTGCCGTCATGCCGGCCATGCCCGCGCCCAGAATCAATACGGAGGCGCCTTTCGGCGCGCCTTGCAGATCGATCGGCCCTTGATAAGGCGACTCGGCCGCAAACCCAAGACTGCTCATCGCTTGATACATCGCGGCGCTGCCCGCGGTAGACCCGATCATTTGCAACAGCTGACGCCGGCTCAGCGGATTGGTCCCATCCCCATTTTGCATCGCGTCCCCGATTTTTTCGGCCAGTTTCCCTGCGATCTATATTATCGTGATAGCAGTCTCAAGTGTATTTGTTGAACTGCCGCCCGTTGCGCAAGTCTTATACAATGCGCGACGACGGGTGACCTTATGCAAATCCTAAACAAGCTGCGTTCATTTTCGGTTGTCTTCTGCGCATGTGCTGCGCTCCTCGCGGGTGCGCCCACGTTCGCTCAACATGCGGGCGGCTGGCATGGCGGGGGCGGGTGGCACGGCGGTTACGGTTGGCGCGGTGGCTACGGTTGGCGCGGCGGTTTCTACGGTCCGTGGGGCTGGGGATTGGGCGGCTTAGGGTTGGGCCTTTACTTCGCGACGCTTCCTTACTACTACTCGACGTATTGGTGGGGCGGCGTTCCCTATTACTACGCCGACAATACTTACTACCTTTGGAACAGCGGTGTGGGTCAGTACCAGACCGTGGCGCCGCCGGCGGAAGTCCTTAGCCAGGCGGGAGGCCAGGCGGGCGGCCAGGCGGGCAGCCAGACCGGCGGGCAGGCAGCAGGCCCTTCGGAACTGATTGCGTATCCGAAAAACGGCCAGAGCGAGGAGCAGCTGGGCAAGGACAAGTTCGAATGCCATCGCTGGGCAGCGGCCCAGACCGGCTTTGACCCGACTCAGGTCGGGGGTGGGTCGGCGCCCGGCAAGCGATCCGACTACTTTCGAGCTCAGGCCGCGTGTCTGGAAGGCCGCGGCTACAGCGTCAAGTAAGGGGCGTTTTCCCCGGCAAGTTGCGTGGCGTTCGCCCGTCATGGCAAAATACCCGGCTTTTGATCCGGCCTTAAGGCCTCCCCGAACTTTTACCTGAAACTTACGGAATTTTGCTATGGCCCGCACTACCCCCCTTACCGATATTCGCAATATCGGCATCATTGCCCACGTCGACGCCGGCAAGACGACGACGACGGAGCGCATCCTGTATTACACGGGGCGTAAGCACACGATCATCGACATTCACGATACGAAGGATCTGAAGACTTCGACGACCACCGATTATCTGGAACAGGAACAGAAACGCGGCATCACCATTCAGAGCGCCGCGGTATCCGCCTTTTGGCGCGACAAGAAAATCAACCTGATCGACACCCCGGGACACGTGGATTTCACCATCGAGGTAAACCGCTCGCTGCGCGTGCTCGACGGCGCCGTGGTGGTGTTCGACGGCGTGGCGGGCGTCGAACCCCAGTCTGAAACGAATTGGCGGCTGGCCGATAACTATGGCGTCCCGCGAATTTGCTATGTGAATAAAATGGATCGCAGCGGTGCGAATTTCCTGCGTTGCGTCGATATGATCAAGAAGCGCCTCGGCGCGAGACCCTTGCCCGTCCAGGTTCCGATCGGATCGGAAGACAACTTCAAGGGCATGGTTGATCTGGTTGAAATGAAGGCGCTCGTCTGGGATTCCGATGATAAGGATGCCGAATGGAAGGTGCTGGACGTGACCGCCGATCTGGCCGAAAAATTGCACATCACCGTGCCGAGCGACGTCAAGCTATTGGGCAATGTCGCGCAGTTCCGCACCGAATTGGTCGATACCTGTCTTGAACAGGATGACGAAGCCATGGAAGCCTTTCTGACTCATGGCACGATGCCTTCCGCCGACATCCTGCGCGCTTGCTTGCGCAAGGGAACGTTGAATTCCGCCTTTACGCCGGTTCTGTGCGGTTCGTCCTATAAGAACAAAGGTGTGCAGCAGGTTCTCGACGCGGTGGTGGATTATCTGCCGGCACCGACCGACGTACCTTCCATCAAGACCGTGGACGCAGACGGCAATCCGATCGGCGAGCGCAAGACCGCCGACGATGAGCCGTTCTCGGCCCTGGCCTTCAAAGTCATCAACGACGTCTACGGCGCATTGACCTTCATCCGGGTCTATTCGGGCGTGTTGACCAAGGGCGCTTCGGTGATGAACTCCACCCGCGGCAAGCGGGAGAAAATCGGCCGCATGGTCGAGATGTTCGCCAAGGAAGCCAATCCGGTCGAAGAAGCGCGCGCGGGCGACATCATCGCCCTGGTCTCGCTGGCGGATACGGAAACGGGAGACACGCTGTGCGATGCGGCGAACGAGGTGGTACTCGAGCGCATGCGTTTTCCGGAGCCGGTCATCAGCGTGTCCGTCAAAGCGAAGGTGAAAGCCGAACAGGAGAAATTCGGCAGCGCGCTCGGCAAGATGGTCCGCGCCGATCCTTCGCTGCACTTGGAGACGGATCGCGAAACGGGCCAAACGATTTTGCGCGGCATGGGCGAACTTCATCTGGAAGTCACGCTGGATCGCATGCGCACTGAGTTCGGTGTCGAGGGCATCATGGGCGAACCCCAGGTCGCGTATCGCGAAACCATCACCAAGAAGATCACCGAACAATACATTCACAAGAAGCAGACCGGCGGTTCCGGCCAATTCGCCGAAGTGTGGATCGTGTTCGAGCCGCTGGAGCGCAGCACCGGATTCGAGTTCGTCGATGAGACCGTCGGTGGATCGGTGCCGCGAGAATTCGTGCCGTCGGTAGAGAAAGGACTGAAGGTCCAAAAGGAGGACGGGGTACTCGCGCATTATCCGACGGTGGACTTCCGGGCGACTCTGATCGATGGAAGCTTCCACGATGTCGACTCCAACGCGATGACCTTTGAAATCGCCGCCAAGGCCGCATTCCGCGAGGGCATCCGCAAGGCGGCGCCGATTCTGCTCGAGCCCGTGATGAAGGTGGAAACCGTGACTCCGGGAGACTATCTGGGCGATGTGATCGGCGACATCAATCGCCGGCGCGGCTCGGTTCAGGACCAATTGGAACGCGGCACCAATATCGCCGTCGTTGCGATCGTGCCGCTGTCCGAAATGTTTGGCTACATCGGACAGTTGCGCGGTATGACCAGCGGCCGTGCCTCCTACACCATGGAGTTCTCGCACTACGAGCCGGTCCCGCGCAACGTGGCCGACGAAGTCATCGCAGAAGTGGCGAAGGCCAAGGCAGCATTGACGGCTTGATCGGCAGCGGCCGGATGAATTTGTGCTTTACAGCAGTAAAGTACCGGTTTATCGTCCGCGACGTTTGGGGTCATAAAGGTCGTACTCGTGAGTTGTTGTTCGAGTGGCAATCAGCGCTGTAAACGCGCGCGCGCTCCGGCTCGATAACGCTTAAGGTTCGCCTGTAGCGTCGTCCCGGCCTGGCGCGGGACGATTTCCGCCAATATTCGATCGGATCGGTCGGATCGGCATTTGCCGATCCCCTATCGAGACCGTTTGCGTGTGCGCATCAACCTCGAGTCGTCTCCTGAAGGAGTCGACGATGGTTAAACTGCTCAAGAGTTTCACGGAACATCCGCGCGTCAAGCAATTGGGGCCGGGCCTGATCACGGGCGCAGCGGACGATGATCCGAGCGGCATCGCCACCTATTCGCAGGTCGGCGCGCAGTTTGGCTACAACATGCTGTGGACGGTGCTGTTCACCTATCCGTTGATGGTGGGCATCCAGATGGTCAGCGCGCGCCTCGGCTACATCACCGGCAAAGGCCTGGCAGCGAACGTCAAAGCGGTATTTCCGCGTCCCGTGCTCTACGGCATCGTGGGACTTCTGCTGATCGCCAACACCATCAATATTGCCGCCGACATCGCGGCGATGGGGGAGGCGCTGCGTCTCCTGCTCGGCGGTTCCGCCCATCTATATTCGGTGTGTTTCGGCGTTTTATGCCTGGTTCTGCAGGTCTACCTGCGCTACGAAACTTATGTTCGCTATTTGAAATGGCTGACCTTGGCGCTGCTGTCCTATGTCGCCGTGATTTTCACCATCCACGTGCACTGGGGCACCGTGATCAGCGAATTGGTGCTGCCGCGGCTGGTACCGGACCACAACACCATCACCATGGTCGTGGCCGTCTTCGGCACGACCATCAGTCCCTACTTGTTTTTCTGGCAGGCCGCGCAGGAAATGGAAGACCTGCGCGCGACCAATGCTCGAAATGGCGGCACCTACATGCTTCCGCACACCTCCGAGGTCGCGCGCCGGCAAATGCGGCGCATACGCTGGGATACGTACGTGGGCATGGGTTTTTCAAATCTGATTGCCTTCTTCATCATCTTGAGCACTGCGGCGACCTTGCACGTGGCGGGCATCGTGGATATCCAGACTTCCGCGCAGGCGGCCGAAGCGTTGCGTCCCTTGGGCGGCCCCGCCGCGTTTTTATTGTTCAGCTTGGGGATAATCGGCACCGGGATGCTGGCGGTGCCGGTGCTGGCCGGCTCTGCCGCCTATGCCGTGTCCGAAAGCTTTGACTGGCAGTCGGGCATGGACCGCAAGCTGCCGGAGGCGTTGGGCTTCTACGGCATTATCGGCATCGCCACCATCGGTGGGGTGGCCTTGACCTTCACGCATTGGGATCCTGTGCGGGCGCTGCTGTGGAGCGCCGAGATCAACGGCATCATTGCCGTGCCCATCATGATCATCATGATGATACTGGCCTCGCGCCGGGACGTGATGGGCGACTTCGTCATCCGGCCGCGGCTGCGCCGCCTCGGCTGGATTGCCACCGGGGTGATGGCCGTTACCGTCGTCGCCATGATGAGCACCAGTTAGAAGGCGGGCCCGGACCCTGTAGACTATTGCGGTGATACCCACCGATGAACGCACTGAGCGCCTGAATACCAAAGCGGCGGGCATCATCGGATTGGCGGTGATGTGCAGCCGCGTTCTCGGGTTGGCGCGAGAGCTCATATTCGCGGCTCTGTTCGGCGGCGGCCGCGCGTTGGACGCGTTTACAGTCGCGTTTCGCATTCCCAATCTGCTGCGTGATCTGTTCGCCGAAGGGGCGTTGTCGACTGCGTTTGTCGCGACATTCACCAAGACCATCGCACGTGGCGGCGATGAAGCTGCCTGGCGTCTCGCCAACAAGGTGGCGACGATGACGGCCTTGGTATTGGGTGCGCTGTGCATCCTCGGCATGATCTTCTCAGACCAGCTGGTCGGGCTGCTCGCTCCGGGTTTCGATCAGGAGAAGGCGGCGGTGACTGCGCACCTCACACGCATCATGTTTCCCTTCATTCTGCTGGTGTCGATTGCCGCCTTGGTGATGGGAATGCTGAACGCCAAAAATGTCTTTGGCGTGCCTGCGATGGCATCGAGTTTTTTCAATATAGGATCCATCATCGGCGGAGTGGCGCTGGGTTACTGGATCGATCCGCATTTCGGGCCACGCGCACTCGTTGGATTGGCGTTCGCGACGGTGATCGGCGGGGCGCTGCAATTGGCAGTGCAGTTGCCGTCGCTGGCGCGTCTGGGATACCGGTTCCGCCCCGACCTGCGATGGCGCGATGCCGGCGTGAAAGCCGTCTTGCTGTTGATGGGTCCATCGGTGATCGCGGCCAGTACCACGCAATTCAACGTGCTCATCAACTCCATATTTGCCTCAGGGCTGGAGGACGGCGCGATTTTCTGGCTCGCAGCCGCATTTCGCCTGATGCAGTTGCCGCTCGGATTATTCGGCGTGGCATTGGGAACGGTCACGCTGCCGCTGCTCTCGCGATTGGTGGTGGCGAAGCAGATGGATGCATTTCGAGCAGAGCTGGCGCGCGCGATGCGCTGGGCGTTTCTGCTCACGGTGCCCTCCACTGTGGGGCTGATGATGCTCGCCGAACCGATCATCTCGGTGCTGTATCAGCATGGAAAATTCGACGCCTATCAGGCGGCGCAAGCAGCCGGAGCATTGCGTTTTTACGCAATCGGTCTTGCCGGTTACGCAGCTCTCAAAGTGCTGGTCAATGCTTTCTATGCGCTCGAGAGACGCAAAACGCCCATGCTGGTGAGCTTCCTGGCGGTGGGGCTGAATCTGGTGTTCAATTGGATTTTCACCTTTCGATTGGGGTGGGGACATCGCGGGCTGGCTTTTTCGACGGGCTGTATCGCGACGTTTAATTTTTTACTGCTGTACCTCCTGATGCAGACACAACTCAAAGGTCTGGAGTCCCGGCGATTGCTCGCACTGCTCGGCAAGCTCGCGATAGCAAGCGCGGCTCTGGCTGCCGTTTGTGCCGCCGGTTCTCACTGGCTCCTCGCGGACTGGGCTACGCAAACCCTCTGGATCAAGGTCGCAGCGTTGCTCGCCACCGTGATCGTCGCTGCTTCGGCATTTGGCGCCTGCGGACTCTTGCTGCACATCCAGGAATTGAAGGAATTGAGCGCCGCTTTGCAGCGCCGGTTGAAGCGTTAGCCGGATCCTGCCTATGCCTTCTGCATCGGAATCGCGCTGCCGCGAATGACCGCCGGCCGAAGGGTGAACGCCTGCAGCGCGCGCGTCACGTTTGCGAAATTGGAGATGCCGACCAGATCTCCCGCACCGTAAAAGCCGATGAGGTTTCCGAGCCAGGGGAACGTACTGATGTCGGCTATGCCGTACTCGTCGCCCATGATCCACATATTCTCGCCGAGCCGCCGATCAAGCACGCCGAGCAGGCGTTTTGATTCATCGACGTAGCGCTGCAGCGGCCGTTTGTCCTCGTAATCCTTGCCGGCAAATTTGTGAAAGAATCCCACCTGACCAAACACGGGCCCGACGGCTGACATTTGAAACATCAACCATTGAAGGGTTTGGTAGCGGCGTGCAGGGTCGTGCGGGATGAACAAGCCGCTTTTCTCGGCGAGATAGACCAGGATCGCACCGGATTCAAACAACGCAAGAGGCTCGGTATTCGGACCGTTCGGATCGAGAATCGCCGGAATTTTCCCGTTTGGGTTGAGGGATAAAAATTCGGGCGCTTTCTGATCATGCGTATCGAAACTCACCCGGTGCGGCTCGTACGCCAGGCCCGTTTCCTCCAGCATGATCGACACCTTGACGCCGTTAGGCGTCGGCAGCGAATAAAGCTGGATGCGATCCGGATGCTTGGCAGGCCACTTGCTCGTAATGGGAAACGAAGCAAGATCGTTCATGGCTTCTCTCAATCCCAACTGCGCCGCGTGACCGGCAATAGTTTACAAATCCATGACGGAAGCGGCCTGCCGGACTTGACGCGTTGAAAACCTGCAAACGCCAATCGGGACAGCGGTGAAGGGGATATCTGCACGGCCTGGGTCAAGGCGATCTCGCGTGGTCCCCATCGGGTCTTCGAGATGTCCTTGCTGGGAGAGAGATTGATCGTTTTCAAGCGCTGTCCAATCGCATACTTGACCGTCTCCACGACCGTGGTCGTCATGACGCTGTATTTCGACCAGCGGGGATCGAAGCCGGAGTAGTACAGATACAGACTGTCCCCGATCACAAATCCGATGCGCAGCGCGACAATTTCTCCGCGAATGGCCAGCTGAAATATGCGCACCATGCCGCGGGCAGCCAATTTCGCGCAAACCTCGTGTAGGAAAAGCTGCGATCGCGCATTTGCAAAATGATTGCGGTGTACTGCCGCCCCTTGAAGCTCGGCGCGCATGGCGTGCAGCGCGAAGAAGCGTTCAAGAGCCTCTTTGACTGCGCCAGGCTCCTGCGCGACGCGCAATTCGCAGGTAAGACCGTCACGCTTGAGCGAATTGTAGCAGCGCCGGATCGACTCGTGGATGTTGCGTTTTAGTTTGGAGTTGAACTCCTCCCAGGAGGAGGGCAGATCGAGAACGTAGTCCAAGAGCGGCTGTTGAAATTTGAGCTGCGCGCAGCTCGACAGGGCCCCGACGTGCGCATCGCTGAGCACGCCCCAATTCAGCCAATCAATCGACCGCACATCCGCGACCTTCCGCCGGATCGCCCGGATGGCGGGCGCTTCATAGCCCGGCTCGATGAGAGACGTGCGGATTTCCGTGATCGCCGGATCCGCACCCAGTAGATCGAGCGTGCCGAACTGCACGGGGCCGACGGTGCGGCGAGTCAGAATCAACGGCACGATGGCGACACACCGGCCTTCGGCGTTGCGCGCGGCGTGAATCATGGGCTCGGTTCGAATGCGGCGACTGGATTCGAGGAACTGTCTGCACCAAGCCATATGCCATTCATGGAGAGCGAACGGCAGCGTATTGCCGGTAGAGCGCAACACTTGCTCATAGTCGGGTTCCAGCGCCTGCAAGGCGCTCAGGCTGGTCGCAACTTCGACCCTCATATCAGCGTTCGCCGGGATGCAACGCATTGTTCGCCCCAGGCCTCCTTGCCGTTCAGTTCGGTCATTTTGCACCTCTGGTCTCCCGCCGCAACTGAGTCATCCCTATCAACGAGGATAGCGGATTTGCCGCGGGCATCACATGCGAAATATGTAATATCGGGTGCGAAAGCGACGGCGTGCAACGCGAGGCCCCTCCAGGATCGGCTATGATAGCGGCGAACCTATCGATCAACCGGAGGGTGCCATGAAGTTACACCTGCCACTGTCAGTCTGGCCAATGCTGTTGGCATGCACACTGTGCGCAACCATTGCCGAAGCGGTGCCGGTATCGCGCCTCGAGGTTCGAATCGTCACCGGCGCACAGGAGTTGAGCGCCGGCAGCGACTTGGAGTTGCGCATCTACGAAGCCGGCAAGAGCGTCAGACGCCTGCCGCTGGTGCATGGCGAGGCATGGCTTCCTGATTCAACCCATCTGATTCCGGTAAAGCTGAACGATGCGCTCGAGCCGCGCAATGTGCTGCGCTTTGCGCTTTACTACCGCGCCGGCAGTCCGTTGGCGCCCGCGTGGGAAGTGGTCGCCGCGGATGTTGAATTGCCGTCGGGCCAGGCCGGCCCCGCACGCCTGCTCAACGCGACCTTGTCCGGCGTGATTTCGAAGCAAGGAGAGCTCGCGACAGTAGAACGCGATCAGGCAGCCCTCGCATGCAGCAGCGATGCGGATTGCGATGACCATCGGACTTGCAACGGGAAGGAACGCTGCGCTCCGCGCACCGCCGGCGCCGATGCGCGCGGCTGCGTCAAGGGTTCACCGGTCGTTTGCCCCGTAAACCAGGTGTGCGGCGAGAGTGTGGGCTGCCACGGCACGGATGCACTGAATAAATTTACGCCGGACCCCAACGCACCGAAACCGTGATCGACCTACGCAGCGACACGGTCACACGGCCGACGTCGGGGATGCGCGCGGCGATGGCCGCCGCGGAAGTCGGCGATGATGTTTTCGGCGACGATCCGACCGTCAACCGCTTGCAAGCGGTCGCCGCCGAACGATTTGGATTCGAGAGCGCCCTGTTCTTTCCAACCGGCACGCAAAGCAATTTGGCCGCATTGATGGCGCATTGCGGCCGCGGCGATGAGTTCCTGGTGGGGCAGGAAGCGCATACCTATAAATACGAGCAGGGCGGTGCTGCGGTTCTCGGCAGCATCCAACCACAGCCCCTGGAGCACGAACCGCACGGCGGGATCGCGGTTGAGCGCATCGCCGCCGCGATCAAATCGGACGATTATCATTTTGCGCGCACGCGATTGTTGGCGCTGGAAAATACCATTGGCGGCCGGGTGCTGCCGCAGGCCTACCAACGCGAGGCGACGGAATTTGCGCATTCGCGCGGACTGGCCACCCACTTGGATGGCGCGCGCATTTTCAATGTCATCGTGAAATTGAATGTCGACGAGCGCACGGCGGTGGCGGGCTTCGACTCGGTATCGGTGTGTTTGTCCAAGGGGCTTGGGGCGCCTGCCGGATCGATTCTGATGGGTACCCGATCTCTCGTCGCCGACGCGCGACGCTGGCGCAAGGCGTTGGGAGGCGGCATGCGCCAGGCGGGCGTGCTGGCGGCAGCGGGTCTCTACGCTCTGGCGAATAACGTGCAGCGGCTTGCCGAGGATCACGCCAATGCCGAATGCTTGGCCGACGGGCTGCGCGATGCCGGCCTCGAGGTATCGGCGCCGCAAACCAACGTGGTGTACGTCGAAGTCGCCCCGGCGCAAATTGCCGGCCTGAAATCTCATTTGGAGCGCCGCGGCATCATCGCGACGGTCGCTCCTCGAACTCGGTTGATGACGCATATGGATTTACCGCGCGCAAAGATTGACGCCGCTGTTCAGGCGTTTCGCGAATATCCCCACTGGCCGCATTGACTGTGAGCCTGTCTGAGTATTCCTAACGGCGCCGAAAGGTTCGCCTGGCGGCATTAAGGTCTTGCGGCGTGTCGATATCCGATGCCGCCGACGGCATATCCACGAGCACACGGCCGGCGGCCGGCAATTGCGCGATCAAATCGCGCAGACCCACATCGCCTGTGATTCGCAGCGCGCGGGGGTAGAGCCGTCGCGGCAGGATCAGCGGCGCCGCGCCGATCCGGCCGATGCGGCGGGCGATCACACCTCGCGGCGCCGCTCGCCAGCGCCGAAGCAGGCGCGCCAGCTCGCGGCTCTTAAGATTGGCCAAGTCCACCGGCAGGAGTAGAACCGCCGGCGCATAGCGCGCCGCTGCAATGCCGCGGCGCACCGAACTCGACAGTCCTTGATTGCGCCGCGAATTGGTCACGAAGGTCACGTCGATCCCGCGTGCTTGCGCGCGATAGCGCGCGGAATGGCGCGCCACGACGGCAATGATTCTTGCGCATCTAAGCGTGGCGGCCAACTCGAGCGTACTGCGCAACAGGCTCACGCCGTGCACTCGGGCGAGAGCTTTCGGCCGGCCTAGACGTGAGGACAAGCCGGCGGCGAGCACGATGATCTGCAGTCTCAACAAGGATGTCACGTTCATTTGATATTATTGCGAAATGAAAAGCGAGCGCGCGAGTCTGCAGCACAGGCCATTCTTGATACCGATTTGGTTGACCGCGATCGCGGCGGTCGCGGCGGCTGTGGTTTTCGGCCTTGCAGTGTTCGCCGCCTGGACATGGTTCACGGCGAATTCAACCACCGTTATTGTCATCCGCCATGCTGAAAAAGACACGGTCGCCGCGGCTGATCCGGCGCTGTCCGCGGCGGGCGAGGCGAGGGCGGCGCTGCTCGCCCGCATGTTCGGCGACGCGAAGGGCGCCGGCCGCCTTGACGCCATTTATGTGTCCGCCACTTTGCGCAGCCGCTCGACCGCCGCTCCCCTGGCAGCGCGCCTTGGAATCGCTCCCGTGGTGGTTGCCGCTGACGATCCGCAGGGACTGGCGCGCCGGGTGCTGCGAGAGAACAGCGGCAGACGCGTGATGGTGATCGGGCACATCAACACGGTGCCGGAGATCGTCTCTGCTTTGGCAGACAGAAGCGACATATCCAGCATCGACGAACAAGACTTTGCGACGATGTATGTCGTGTCGGTGCCGCGCATCGGCCACGCCAACTTGGTGAGATTGAGTTATTGAGGATTCGCCGTCCGCAACAGAATCGCCTTGCGCACGAAATCCGCATGCCGGCCGATCATGAAGTCCGCGAGCACCACGTCGCGAATGCGCCGGCCGCCGTCGATTAAAAATGATGCCCGACGAACGCCAATCCCCAAGGGGCCGTTGACCCCATACATTTTGGTCACCGCCTTGTGCTGATCCGACAGCAGAACGAACGGCAAGTTGTACTTGGCGCGAAACTTTGCGTGCGATTCCGGACTCTGCG
>DATHFW010000022.1:0-12445 GCA_035317945.1 Steroidobacteraceae bacterium
AAAGGACACTTTGTTGACCAACGGTATTTCGGCCCATACGACAATTCCGCGCGAATCGGCCAACTCGTAGGAATATTCATCGTGTTGATAGTGGGCTAGACGTACGGCATTGGCACCCAGTTCTTGGAGCAGATCGAAGTCTTGGCTTTGATCGGCACGCGAGATGGCCCAGCCCTTCACGGGGCGATCCTGGTGCATGGACACGCCTTTCAAGAACATCTGCTCGCCGTTGAGAAAGAAGCCGCGGTCGGAATCGAACCTCATGGTGCGTAAGCCCAGCGGCTGACTGACTCGATCCAGGATCGTGCCGGTATCCGAACGAATGGTCAGCACCGAGCGGTACAAGTAGGGACTCTTGATGCCTTCCCAAAGCCGCGGATGCTCGACGCGTAGTTGCGTTTGCGTCACGGTAGATCCAACTGCTGCCGTCGTCTTGAGAGACTTGGAGGCGACGATACCGCCGCCGGCGTCCTCAATCGCGAACTCAACCGTAATGCGGCGCGGTTTCTTCAGGTCATTCGCAACTCTGCCCGAGAGTTGTACGGCTGCCCCGGCCGCATCGACGTCGAGGGCGCGCGCATACAAGCCGGGACCCCCAAAATCCAGCAGATCCACATGCACGGGCCGCGTGACGATGAGCGATACGTTTCGGTAGATGCCGCCAAAGACGAAGAAATCACCGGACAAAGGGATGACATCTTGGGTGCTCGCGCCGGGTTGCGGCCGGCTATTGTCGGCCTTCACCACCAGCACATTGTCGCCTAAAGGTTTGATCGACGATGATGCATCGAAGCGAAATCTGGAAAAAGCACCTGCATGCTTGCCGAGGTACCGGCCGTTCAACCAAACGTCCGCGACCGCGCCCACCGCATCGAATTGCAGAAAGTAACGGCCGGCGGCTGCGACATGCGGCGGCTTGAAGTGAAGGCGATACCAGCCCACTCCCTGTATATTGTTTGAGAGCGAGGAGCGCTCGGTACCATCGTTGCCGATGCGGTTCCAAGTGTGCGGCAGCTCGACCGAAGTCCAGCGTGCATCGTCAAAGGCGGGCGCTTCGACACCGGTCAAATCCGGCGCTTGCGTGAAACGCCACCCTGCATCCAGCGGCGCGATCAGACGCGCGTCCTGTGCGGCCGCAATAGACGCGAAGAGCGATATCACGCACAGCGAATTGCGCGACCAACGATGGGCCATTCGTTTCCCCTTTTTTTGGGCGCGCCGCTTAGAACAGTGCCGGCACGGCGGCCAAGTACTTCGTGGCGGCCATGAGCTTGGAATCTTGACCGCTTCCTGGGCGGATGGCAATGTTGCCCTTCGCATCCCGTGTAGTCGTCAACCATAACTTCGGGCGGGTGAAGGCTTGTGAACATTCGAGAGATCCTTGGAATGGCGCCGGTGATTCCGGTCCTGACGTTGAGCGATCTTGCTCATGCGGTGCCATTGGCGCGAGCCCTGGTCGCCGGCGGATTGACCGTGTTGGAAATCACCCTGCGCACCCCGGCTGCAATCGGCTGTGTCGATGCGATCCGCAAAGCCGTGCCCGATGTCATCATTGGTGTAGGCGCTCTGACCCGGGCGGTCGATTTTGCCGCGGCCGATCGGGCGGGAGCTCAATTTGGCGTGACACCGGGACTGACGCCCGACCTTGCCGCCGCAGCACGCGGCGCGCGATTCCCGCTATTGCCCGGAGTCATGACGCCGACTGAAGTGATTGCGGCGCGCCTGGCAGGCTTCAACGTATTGAAACTTTTCCCTGCGCATCAAGCAGGCGGTGTCGGCATGCTGCGCGCACTGGCTGCGGCGTTTCCCGACATTTTATTCTGTCCCACCGGAGGCATCACGCGCGCCGGCGCGCCGGACTATTTGGCACTGTCCAACGTGGCGTCGGTTGGCGGGTCTTGGATGGCGCCCCCGCCAATGATCGATGCCGGAGACTGGCAAGGCATCGAGGCATTGGCACGAGACGCGGCCACACTGAAAAGACCTGTCTGATCGATATGCAGCCTCGGCGCACGCAAGCGGTGAGTGCTGCATCGTCAGATCTTCTGCAGACCGTAGCGCCGCACTTTCGACAGCAATTCCCGGTTGCCGGGCAGCGACGCGGCGAGCGACTTGGCGTAGTGGGCCGTTTCCTTCATCTTCTCTCGCGCCAGGTTTCGGTCACGGTCGTTCAACAGCCACGCTGCTGAGTAAGTCTGAAATCCCATCCCGTAAAGGATGTATTGGTAGCTCGCTGCCGAGAACACTTCTTCACGATGCGAAAAGTCTTCGTGCCACGGACAATGATCCCGCCAGAACTCCAGGTAGTCGCGCAGGCTGTCCGGAATCGATGCGCGAGCTCGATTGTCGATCCAGAATCGAGAATCGGTCCGCCGACTCAGCGCGTAGTGCAATTTGAGGAAGTCGATGATGCGCTCCCAGCGATAGCGATAGGTATCGTTGAATAGCCGTGCGGCCTCGCGCATGCCGCCGCGGCAACTCGGCAGCAAGTTTGCAATGGACTTCGCCGACAGCTCTATCATGACAATGGCCGACGCCTCCAGAGGCTCGAGGAAGCCGGCGGAAAGTCCCACGGCGACGCAGTTACGAGTCCAGAACTCTTGGCGATACCCCGAATTGATGTCAATTTTCCGGAAGCTCAAATCCGGCGACAGATCACCCCGCGCGCCGAGGTAGCTCTTCAATTCCTCTAGCGCACCCTCCTCCGACATGTGGCCGCTGGAAAACACATAGCCGACGCCGCGGCGAGTCGTGAGGCCGATGTCCCACACCCACCCCGCAGACTGTGCGGTGGCCAGGGTAACCGAGCCGATCGCGGCGTCATCGGCCGGGTACGGAACCTGGACTGCCCATGCCCTGTCGATGAACAGCACATCTTTTTTGGAAAGAAACGGGACGCCAAAGTGCTTGCCGATCAACAGTGCGGAAAATCCGCTGCAATCGATGAACAGGTCCGCGGCGAGCGTCTCGCCGGATTTCGTCACGACGTGCGAAATGTCACCGGTGTCTTTGGCCTCGATGCGAACGAGCTCGTCATAAATGTGATGGACACCCAACTTATCGATGCAGTGCCGGCGAAGAAAAGGCCCGAATTTGCCGGCGTCCAAGTGGTAAGCGTAGTTCGCCAGGCCCGTGAACTCGGGTGTGGTGATTTGCTTGGGCGCCAGGCTGCGACTGCACGCATCCGTCTGAAAGCACATGCTCGCGGCAAAGCTTTGGCCCCGCGGATCCTCCAGCCAGTAAGGAGCGAGGTTACGGTCTTCGTAGCCAACCGGTAACGTAAATGGATGGTAGTAAGCGTCCGAATCGCTGCCGTCCACCCATCTCACGAATTGCGAGCCTTGCTTGAAGGACGCATCGCATTCGCGCAAGAAATCCGTTTCGGTGACGCCGATCTGCTTCAACGTGGCACGCATCGTCGGCCAGGTGCCTTCGCCGACGCCAATGGGCGGCTGCTGGCGCGACTCGATCAGCGTGATGGAAATACCATCCTCCCCGCGCCGTGGATAGCGCGACGCAAGCACGCCTGCGGTGATCCAACCTGCGGTGCCGCCGCCGACAATGAGAATTTTTCGAACCGGTTGTGGATCAGGAGGCGCCACGATCAACCCCTTGCGGGCGCGGCCGCCACACCGGATATCAGCTGGTTCTTGCGTGCGACCAGCGCCGAGACGTGCGCGATCGATGCCATCTGGAAGTACATCCATTCCAGAAACTGACGGTCGCGCAGCTCCGCCAATTGCGCCGCGGGAAGTGCCTTGAGGTGTGCAGCTGAAATCCAGTAAAGACCTTGCAGCTGGGTGTCGCTACCATCGACGAACTCGACTTTGATCTGCACGGGTTCGATCAAGTCGAGTTCGGCCAGCCGCCGGGTGAACGCATAGGATTCGGTGGATCCCTTCACCAGGACTGAGAGCGCCGACGTGATATCTTGCAGGAATCGGGTAGCTTGACCATCCTCCGAGAATAAGCGTTCACCTTCCTGCGTCTGTACCTGGGGGCTGTCCAGATCGAGCGCCACATCCAATGTGCCCGGCTGACCCTCGCCGGTACCGCTCCGCGGGATCAGCGAGAAGGGCTGCCGCTGGATCTGCAGCGGCACATAAACCACGTCCCACCGGCCATCATTAACGAATAGATTTTCGCCGCGGCCAAACCCGAGCAGTGCGGCCGGCTCGAACTGACCCGTGTCTGTGCTTTTGGTAAAGAATATCGGGTAGTGCGCGAGCAATCGCGGAAACTCTCGAGTGATCACGCTGACTGCGTTGACCGCCGCGTAGCCGGTGGATCGCGTAGTCGCAATGCGTACCTGGCGGTGAGTTTGATTGTCGAGAACCACGAGATTTACCACAATCGCCTCCAGCCCCTAAAGAAGGATGACGCTCGTGCGGTCAATCGTTGGATCGCGCCGCTCGCGAGCATGAAGTCGCGCTACAATAGCAACGATTGCTTCACCGCGAGTGCTGCGAATATGCGCGAACCCCAACCGGCGGAGGAGTGGCACGACGTCGGCGCCGAATTGTTTGAGACGACCATAAGGCCGCGCGGCCGGCCGGCTATTTTGCGAGGCCTCGCGCGCGATTGGCCTGCGACGCAGGCGGGGCGCGAATCGCCGCAGTCGCTCACCACTTATCTTAAGGCATTTTATGCCGGCCACCCGGCGCCGGTGTTCGAAGGTCCTGCGTCCATCGGCGGACGATTCTTCTATAACGACACGCTGGATGGCTTTAATTTCGAGTCCAAACGCGCGTTGCTCGGCGATGTGCTGGACCGGCTGTGTCATGATTTGGGGAACGCGGCGTCGCCCGCTCTGTACGCAGGTTCCGTATCGCTGCCGATCTACCTTCCGGGTTTTTCGGCTGCAAACAATGCTCGCGACCTGGTCACCGTCGAGTCGGTGCTCGAATCGATCTGGATCGGAAACCGTACGTGCATTGCACCGCATTTCGACAATACCGAAAACTTGGCCTGCGTGGTCGGCGGAAGACGCCGCTTCACCATGTTTCCGCCCGATCAAATCAAAAATCTCTACGTCGGTCCGCTGGATTTGACCCCGGCAGGTCAGCCGGTCAGCTTGGTTGACATCCGCAATCCGGACCTCGCGCGTTTTCCCCGATTTGCCGAGGCGGCCGCAGTTGCCGAGGTTGCCGAGCTCGAACCGGGCGATGCGGTCTACATCCCTGCCCTGTGGTGGCACAACGTCGAGGCGCTCGAGGACTTCAATGTACTCGTCAATTATTGGTGGCGCGACGTTCCCGATTACTTCGAGTCGCCGTCGAACAGCCTCTTGCATAGCCTGTTGACCATAAGAAGCTTGCCGCCGATTCAGCGGCTCGGCTGGAAGGCCATCTTTGAGTACCTGATTTTTCAATCCGAGGGCGCGGCGCTCGAGCATCTCCCGCCTCATGTGCAAGGTCTGTTCGGCGAGCTGACGCAGGCAAAGGCGGACCGCATCCGTTCGATTCTGCTGAAAAACCTGTCCCGCAAACCTGCCTGAGGAAGCCCTCCGATGAGCGCCTTACAGTGCCGCGCGAAAGCCGACCTGATATCGCGCAAACCCTTCAGAGGCAGAATAAAATTGCTCGGCATAACGGCCGTATTGGCGCTGCGACGCCGACGTCAGATTGATCGCGTCGAAGAAGACGGAGAAATGCCGGGTGATATCGTAGCTTGCACTCATATCCAGCTGGCCATAGGCCGCCGTATACACCGGCTCATTCGCCTGCTGAATTTGGCTCAACCCTGCCAGGAACGCGCCGCGATGGCTGTACGCCACGCGGGTTTGGAAACCCCATCTCTCGAAGAAACCGACCACGTTGTAGGAACGGCTGAGGCCCGGCAGCGCGAACTGCGAACCGATCACCTGCGCGTTCCAAGTGGCGCCGCCGCTGGGCAGAGACCAGTTTGCCTGCAAACCAAAGCCGCTGTCCCAGAACAAGTGCTGCACCGAGAATTCAAAGCCGTGAATTTGAGTTCTGTTCGCGTTCGAAGGAGCCGTGATGTCCCAGACCACCAGAGGATCTCCCGGCTGCCCCAAGAACGGGCCCAATGATCCAGTGTCCTGTTGCATCCGCGCGAATATGCTCTGCGCCGACACAGCCTGACCGGCGGCCGTCAGCTCGGCAATAGCCTTGGTGGCCAGCGCTCCCGCGTTCGGGTCCGTGATGCCGAACAGCGGCGCCTGGGTTGTCGTCTGGGTCAGGAAATTCGTGACGTGTTTGGTAAACCAGTTGGCCGACAGATAGCTGCCCTTGGCGTAGTACCACTCTGCCGCAAAGTCGAAATTGTTGGACTCGTAAGGCAGCAAGCCCGGGTTGCCGGCGGTCGCGGTGCGCGAACCGGGCTTTGGCGCATTGGTAACGGATGTCGTGCCGATCATCGAGGTCAAGTCAGATCGGGCGATGGTCTTGCTGTAAGAACCGCGCAACAACACATCGGGCAACACCTGCAAGCTGGTATCGAGGCTGGGCAGAAATTCGCTGTACGAGCTTTTGATTTCACTGTAGGTCGCGTCGGACGCAAAGTTCGTGCTGAATTCGGTCGGATTGTTCCATTGAATCGACGTCGGCACTTTTTGCAGGCTTTGCGCCGTCACGGTGCTTTTCTCATAGCGCAAGCCGGCCAATGCCCGGAACCTCATGCCGTCGAAAGTCGTGTCGAAGTCCATCTGCACAAACGGCGCCGGCGTCACTTCTTTGATGTGATCGTCGTTGGTCGGCGTCGTCGCCTGACCAAAGGTATACGGCGGGAAGTTGCCATCCCCCGGCAGGCCGCCCGGTTGCGTCGCCGCAATGGCGCTGGCCAGGCCGTAACTGAAGAAATACGGAACCGCGATGCCGCACCCGCCGCCGGAGAACGATTTGAGAATGCTGCAGCTCGACACCTGCGTGAAGGCGCTCGCCGGTATCAAGCCGACATAGGAGGGACTGTAGAAACCCCACGGGAAGTTGCCGCTATTGAAAGCTTCGGCCTGTGTGGTCATCCGTTTCAAATCAAACCCAGCCTTGATGCTCTTCAGGCCGCTCTCGGACGTGTTCTTCCAAGTCGCATCGAGGCGCACCTCATCGATGGCAGTCCTGAAAATATTGTTGTTGGCTTGACCGAACAACGGATCGATGGTCGAGGTGCCGAGATTGCTGGTGTTGAACGGTGGCACGTAGGTCCAGGCGGTGGTCGGAATCTGGGTGCCGCTCATGGTAAATATCTTGTTGAGCGACAGAGCAGGATTTTGACCCACGATACCGAAGTTATTATTGCCCAACGCGCCACCGCCCGAATCGGCCGTGGAATGATGACCGTCGAATTCCACCGCAATGTTGTCGGTGGCCTGCCATTTCACATTGAGTCCCGCCGACCCGTTCTGGTTGGCGAATTCATTGGCCGACGAAAAATAGGACAGGTCGCTGCCCGTATCGACGAGATCGGTGACCGTTCCGTGGGAATTGATGGTCGCGCTCGTCGGGTTCGGCCCGTAATCGAACCAAGCGCCGAATGTGTGCTTCTGCACCATGTCCTTGTAATAAGTGTAGGTGTAGTCGGCGGTGGCGACCAAGGAATCAATCGGCTTGAATTGCAGCACCGCCTGGCCGTTGACGCGTTCCCGCTGGTGGTCAGTCACTCCCCAGCCTTCATTGCGCGGCGCCCAATTGTGGCCGCCCGGATTTGTGTTGGAACTGGTCACGCGCGGATCGCCGGCTGCGAACTGATCCTGGAGCCAGCCGTCGATGTTCGCGTTCTGCTCCTGGCTGTTGCGCTTCGAATAGGATCCGTTGATGAGGAAGCCGACGCGCTCGTCGAAGAAGGTATCGCTGAAGAGACCCGAGAACTCCGGCGTGACCTTGGCGCCGACCTTGCTCGAGGTGTCATCGGTCGCCTTGGCCTGAAAGATCGCGCGCATCGAATGAAAATCAAATGGCCGCGAGGTGATGATGTTGATCGTCGAACCGATGCCGCCGCTCGGCACATCGGCGCGGCCGGTCTTGTATACCGTGATGCCGGCAATGCCGTCGGCGGAGAGATTCTCGAAATCGAATGAACGCGTAGCCGTTTGGCCCGGCGCGACGTTTCCCGGCATCGAGCGGCCATTCAAGGTCACCAGGTTGAATTCCGGACCGAAGCCGCGCACCGTCACGCGCGAGCCTTCATTGTTCAGCCGGTCGATCGTCACGCCCGGTATGCGCTGGATGGACTCAGCCAGGTTCGTGTCGGGAAATTTGCCGATATCCTCGGCGGTAATCGCGTCGACCACACCGGCGGTGTCCCGCTTGATCGCCTCGGAGGTCACGAGAGATTGACGCAAGCCGGTAACGACGATCTCGTCAACACCATCCGTGGGTAGCGCGACGTCGGCCGCCGCCGCGCCTGAGCAGTACATCGCTATCAATACGGCCAGAGGCTTCATCGGAAACGTTGGTAGCGGATGCTGCGCCTTCGTCGAGGCGCGCGAACGGCTGGACTTCTTCAAGGTACTCTCCCCTCCCGTTTTCGGGACCGCGATTTTTTCTGTGCCGACGTCGAGCGTCGATTCTATGCAAGCGGTTTCTGAAACCGGTTGCAGGATTTATTCTGCGACTGTAAATTACAAAATGCAAGGGGGCTAAATCCTTAGAACATAGGCTATCGGAGCGCCGCAGTTTCCCTGATCATTTACAGCTGCGGCTTCGCGCAAGCAGCATTCTTGCAACCGGTTGCAGATATACCACCGGAAGGCTCGTCTTTGGCGTTGAGAGGGAGCGGGACATGAGTCGCATTGAGCTGCCGCTGGTATGCACGTGACGCGCGACGAACTGAATTTGATTCGAATTGCCTCGACGGTGGCGCTGGGCGGCTTTCTGGTCGGCTTCGATGCCACCGTCATTTCCGGCGCCGTGCCCTTCATTCGCGACTATTTTGATCTTGGCGGCACGGCCGGAAACCTCAAACTCGGCTGGGCGGTGAGCTGTCTTGGCTGGGGCGCGATGGCGGGCAACCTGGCGGCCGGAAGCTTGAGCGACCGCTTTGGGCGCAGAAGCGTGCTGCTCATGACCGCAGTGCTATTTCTCGCGTCGTCCTTGACGGCGGCGTTATCCACCGGCTTTGCGGTGTTCGTCGCCGCGCGTATCTGCGGGGGTCTCGCAGTCGGTGCCGCCATTCTCACCGCTCCCGTGTACATCGCGGAGATCGCGCCCGCCCGCAGCCGCGGAAGTCTGGTCTCCCTCAATCAGCTGATGATTGTCATCGGCATATCGGTGTCTTTTTTCTCCAATTATTTTCTGCTGTCGTTGGGGGCGAACAGCTGGCGGTGGATGCTCGGCGTCCAGGCCGCACCCGCGACCCTCTACTTCGTGCTGCTGACACGGGTGCCTGAGAGCCCGCGATGGCTCTTGGTCAAGGGCCGCGAAGCGGGCGCGCGGGCTGCGCTTGCCGCGGTACACGGACTGACCGCCGCTGCGCGTGAAATTGAAGCCATCCAGGCGAACCTGGCCATGAAATCGCGGCATTTCGGCATCCGTGAGCTGCTCACCGGCCGGCTCAAGCGGGTCATGATATTCGGTCTCGGCATCGCGTTCTTCCAGCAAGCCACCGGCATCAATGCGATCTTCTATTACCTTCCTACCATCTTCGCTCAATCGGGAGGCGAACTCTCGACGTCCTTCGCTCAGTCGGTGTTGGTAGGACTCGTCAATGTCGGCATGACGTTTGTGGCCATTTGGTTGATCGATCGCCTGGGCCGCAAGCCGCTCTTGGTTATTGGACTCGTGGGCGCGACAGTGTCGCTTCTGATCATCAGCTGGGCGTTTCACGCCGCGCAGGCGCCCCTCGGCGCCAACCCGCCGGTTAGCCATGCAAACGTGGTGTTGCTTGCCATCATCACTTACGTCGCTTCCTTCGCGATCTCGTTGGGGCCCGTGATGTGGGTCATGTTGTCCGAAATCTTTCCCAACGAGGAGCGGGCCGCGGCGATTTCCGTGGTCGGATTTTGGAACTCCTTGGTGAGCGCCAGCGTCACGCTGATCTTCCCCATGGAGCTTGCAACTTGGGGTCCCGCGGGAACTTTTCTCGGCTACGGATTGCTCGGCGCCGCCGGCCTTCTCTTCATCGTAATGCTGGCGCCGGAAACCAAGGGAAAGACGCTCGAGGAATTGGAAGGAATGCTCACACGGCCGAAGCAGGCGCTCGGCTCCTGAGCGCGCGATATATCAGTGAACACCAGAGAATTCAGACGGACAGTAAGATGAAATCAAAAGCTCCTTCGGCACCGACTCCCGGCAAGAGCGGCCCTCGGCCGCGTCAATCGGCCACCTTAAGAATGGTGGCGCGCGAGGCCGGCGTCTCGGCGAGCACCGTGTCGCGGATCATCAATGGCACGGTCAATGTCAGCCATGGCCTCAAGCATGCCGTGGAAGCGGCAATCGTAAAGTTCGATTTTCGCCCGAACGCCGCGGCTCGAGGCCTTGCCCTCGGCAAGACGTCGACCATAGGCGTGGTCGCACAAGCGATTGACAGCCCGTTCTATGGTGAAGGGCTGCGGGGAATCGAGGCCTTCCTGCGCCCGCGAGGCTACGTGCCGCTGTTCATGAGCGGCAATTGGCGCGAAGAGGACGAAGAACGCTGCGAGCGGGAGTTCATTGCGCGCGGCGTCGATGGAATCATCGTCTTTGCCGGGCGCCTCAGCGATGCAAAACTGAAGAGTTACGCCAAGGAAGTGGCCATCGTGGTCACAGGCCGCAGTCTGCGAGCACCGGGGGTGTTCAGCCTGCAAATTGACGATCGCCATGGCGCGATGCTGGCCGTGCGGCACCTGATCGAGATTGGGCACCGCAAGATCGCCTTCATCACCGGGTCCGAAAATCATCCCGACGCGATCGAAAGGTTCGAGGGATACAAGAAAGCGCTCAAGGACGCTGGAATTGATTTCGATCCCAGGCTGGTGGCCGTCGGCGATTGGCACGAGGAAGGCGGCTTGCGGGCAACGATCGAACTGCTCGGCTCCACCGCTAAATTCACCGCGCTTTTCTGCGTGAACGACCAAACGGCCTATGGCGCTTGCCTCGCGCTTTACCGCAAAGGGCTCTCGGTGCCCGGCGATGTGTCGGTGATCGGATTCGACGACTTGCCCTCGTCTGCATACCGGCTTCCGCCGCTGACCAGCGTACGCCAATCGATCGGTGAGCTCGGCGATCGATCCGCGCAGGCCATTCTTCAGCTCATTGACGGAAATCGACCGCGTTTCGCTCCTCCCCCCGTCGAACTCGTGATCCGTGAGTCAACCGATCGCAGCGGGCGGCGTGGGCGCGGCGAAATCGACCGTGCGGCAAGGCTTGACGCATCTAAAAGAACATAACGAAAGCTACAAATGAACCATCGTAAATCTCTCGATGAACTTTCCAATCGCTTCCCGGCGACTTTCGTGTGGGGAGTTGCCAGCAGTGCGTTTCAAATCGAGGGCGCCTCGAGCGCCGAGGGCAAGGGCGCTTCCATTTGGGATGAGTTCTGCCGTCTTCCCGGCGTCATCGCAGACGGCTCCGATGGCAGGATCGCGTGCGATCATTACAATCGACTCGAGTCGGACCTCGACTTGATCGCCGCGCTCGGCGTGGGAGCCTATCGCTTCTCGATCTCCTGGCCGCGAATCCAGCCGACAGGATCCGGCGAAGTGCTCGCACCGGGCATCGATTTCTACAACCGCCTGGTCGACGGACTGCTCGAGCGCGACATTGAACCCTTTGCGACGCTCTACCACTGGGACCTGCCGGCTACGCTGCAGCGCGAGCACAATGGCTGGGCGGACCGGAACACAGCTTACCGATTCGCGGAATACGCCGCGCTTGTGGCGGAGCGGCTCGGCGATCGCGTGCGCTCGTTCGCGACCCATAACGAACCGTGGGTCACGGCGACGATCGGCCACGAATTGGGACATTTCGCGCCGGGCATCAAAGATCGGGCCATGGCCATGCAGGTCGCGCATCACTGCCTGTTGAGCCACGGGCTGGCCGCACAGGCGATGCGCAGTGCTCGCAGCAAACTCGACGTCGGCATTGTCCTCAATCTCTCGCCGGTCTATTCAGCGAGCGACTTACCGGCCGACAGGATCCTCGCGTCGCGAGAGGATGGCCTGCTGGTTCGCTGGTACATGGACGCCTTGCTACGCGGGAAGTATCCGCAGGATATTCTGGAGTATCTTGCGGCCGATGCACCCCACGCCCAAGACGGCGACGCGCAATTGATTGCTGAACCGCTCGATTTTCTCGGCGTGAATTATTACAACCCGATCGTTTCGATCGCGGGACGCCCATTTTCTCCGGCCCGCGAAGGCGTCCCCGTCACCGATATGGGTTGGGAGGTGGCGCCGGCGAAGCTTACCGACCTGCTATTGCGCCTGGATCGCGACTACGCCCTACCGCCGCTGTTCATTACCGAAAACGGTGCGGCCTATCCGGATCTGGTCATTGACGGCGGTGTGAGG
>DATHFW010000023.1:0-3154 GCA_035317945.1 Steroidobacteraceae bacterium
ACAGAGCACTCCCCACAGCAGCCAGAATTGCGGCGTGCGCCAGGCCACATCGACGGCCACGTTGGCAGAGGTCACGAGTTTTTTCGGATGCGCCTCGGGGATCCAACCTGCCGGCTTCCAGCCCTCGGCCGGAACGCGGACGGTGATGACGCCGATCATCATGAACATGAAATAGATCACGCCCATGGTGACGAAGGTCTCGAGCACACCGGTCGAAGTTGCCGTCGCGAAATTCTTCATCAACAGCACCGACAGCGGCGCGGCAATGAGAGCGCCGCCGCCGAAACCCATGATGGCCATGCCGGTCGCCATGCCGGGGCGATCCGGAAACCATTTGATCAGCGTGGAGACGGGCGAGATGTAGCCGATGCCTAACCCGCAGCCGCCCAACACGCCATAGCCCAGATAGATGATCCACAGCTGGTGCAGGTGGATGCCGACGGCCGAGACCAAGAACCCGCCTGAGAAACACAGCGCCGACGCAAACATCGATTTGCGCGGACCCACGCGTTCCACCCAGCGCCCGAAAACCGCCGCGGATGAACCCAGAAAAACAATGGCAATGGAGAAAATCCAACCGACGTCCTTCAAATTCCAGTCGCCCGGGGCCGATTGTGTGAGCCCGATGAGCTTGGTGAGCGGTAGGTTGAAGGTCGAGAACGCGTACGCCTGCCCAATGCACAAATGCACCGCGAGGGCCGCCGGCGGGACCATAAATCGGTTGAAACCCGCGCCGGCAACGGTGTTTTCGCGAGCTAGAAACGTTGATGACATAAGGGGCCCTGTCCTTTTCTTGGTTTGTTGCGGGGCGGGATGACTCTGTTGATTTCGGCAATATGCTCTATTTCCAGCGATCTTGTCACCATCCGCGTTCGCAGGACGGCGCAGGCATGCGAATTGGGTCACACTCGCCCGGCGCTGCGGCTTTCGCCGTATGTTCTCGCAGTGTAGAAGTTTTAAAACCGTGACATTAGGTAACGAACAGATACGGGGAAACCCGTAATTTCGCTCCAATCATGTGTAAGACCAGCTGTGCGGGCCGGCGCGCTTCCCGAGCGGGAATAGCGGGTATTTTCGTCGTGCTGATGCTGTCCTGGACCTTTGGTTTGCAGCCGGCCGCAGCCGCATGCCTCCCCAACGCCGATCCGGCCATCCGTGCACTACAGATTTTGGTCGACCAGGACGCCAATGCGGCCCTGAAGAAAGTCGCACAGCTTCTCAAAACTGAATTGACGGCGCCCATCCCCAATGGGCAGCGCCTGGCCTCTCTTTACAGCGTGCAGGCACAGGCCTACAGCATCCTCGAGCTGGAATCAAAAGCCCGCGACGCCGTCTTCAAGGGGCTCAAATATGCGACCGACAATACCGATCCGGTCCGCATCATGCTGCTCTCCCTGTATGCGGAGAACGTGTACGATCAGGCAGGAATTGCCGCGGCCCTCAAAACTACGGAAGAGGCGCAAGCCGTCCAGAAGCGCGGATCTTTAGAGGACATTTGCCTGCTCATCGGGCGCGGTTTGTTGCAGTACCGCTCGGATCGCGAGGACCTGGCCATCGGCAGCCTCACCCAGGCTTACCGCTCCAGCACCACGCCGGCGCTCGCGGAGCCGCACGTTCTGGCCGCCGGAGTGCTGGCCACGGTCCTGCGCGGCATGGGCGACTACCCGCAGGCGCTGGCGCTGAATCAGGAAGCGATTGACTGGGACACGGCGCAGCACTCGCCGCTCGCGCTGTCCGTCGACCGATTCCTGCGCGGGCGAATTCTGATCTTGATGCAAAAGTATGCGCAAGCGATCGATGAATTCGATGATGCCCGCAAGCTCAGCGCCATGTTGAATGACACGCAGGGCGT
This sequence comes from Steroidobacteraceae bacterium, assembly GCA_035317945.1. GTDB lineage: Bacteria > Pseudomonadota > Gammaproteobacteria > Steroidobacterales > Steroidobacteraceae > Bog-1198. The sequence goes on from DATHFW010000023.1 coordinate 1,853, forward strand.
CGCATTCGCCGATGTGCGAGTGTGCGAATCGCGCATTGAATTGGGCCAGCTCATCAAGGCACGCACAGCGTGCGAGAACGCCTTGTTCACCTTCATCGCATCGAGGTTTTCGGACGAGGTGAAAGAGACGGAAGCCTTGCTCGCGCGTATTGATCTTGCCGAAGGGCATCCGGAGAAAGCACTCGCCACCTTGAACGAGGTGCTCGATCACAGCGGAACCGATGTGATGCCGCTGCGCGTCGCCTCCTTGTATCAATGGCGCGCGCGCACCAATGCCGCGCTGCATAACTACCGCGATGCCTACAATGATTTGTCCGAATACATGCGCCGTTACGTGTCGACCAACGACGCCGATAGAACCAAGCAGGCCGTGGCGCTGCGCGCTCGATTCGAGACGGATCGGGAGATCGAGCGCAACGCACTGCTGAAGCGCGAGTTGGACCTCTCTCACGAGCAATCGCAGCGTCAGGCGCAGCAATTGCGCTGGAACGCCATCGCCGCGGTGTCCGCCGTCCTGGTGATCGCGCTGCTGATCTATTTTCTGGTGTCTAATTTCCGCTACCGTCAGCAGCTGGTGCGCTTGGCGAGCACGGATGGCTTGACCGGATTGCCGAATCGACGCCGCACCGCGGAACTGGCGACCGATGCACTCGCGGCCGCGACTCAATCCGACAGGCCCTTGACCATCGCCATCATCGACATGGATCACTTCAAGTTCGTCAACGATCGCTGCGGACACGCGACCGGGGACTTTGTCTTGAGAGAATTCGCCCGCTTGGGCCGCGAGTCGGTGCGCCCCGAAGATGCGCTGGGCCGATGGGGCGGCGAGGAGTTCCTGCTCATCATGCCGGACGCGACTGCGGAAGTGGCCATCGCCACGCTAGAGCGCCTCCGCACCTTGGTATTTGGAATCAACTTGCCGCCGTCCGGCGCAGGCTTGCGGGTCAGCAAGAGCGCCGGGCTCGCAACGCGCGACCGCCAAGTACGTTCGCTCGACGAACTCATTGCACGTGCCGACGCAGCCCTCTATGTCGCGAAGAAGGAAGGCCGCGATTTGGTGCGGGTCGCCGACGAGAAGTTCCTGACCACGGGCGGCATACGGCGGGCGAGCCGCCAGTAATTGCGCGCGCCGATCAAGTTGGATATGGTGCCCAGGAGAGGACTCGAACCTCCACGAATTGCTCCACTGGTACCTGAAACCAGCGCGTCTACCAGTTCCGCCACCTGGGCACGATGGGGTTACTCTCTCGCAAGGCGGCGAAATGTACGCACACACCCGACCACTGTCAATCAAGGTGATTT
>DATHFW010000024.1:0-8192 GCA_035317945.1 Steroidobacteraceae bacterium
ATCCTCGACGCGCACCGGTTGGGCGAGCGCGATCTGAATCCCCGCCAGCACATTGGCGAGCGGCTTCTGCGCAGCGACGCCCGCGATGATGCCGACGATGCCGGCCGAGGCGAGGAGGCTCGTGCCGACGTGACGCACCTCGGCGAACAGCATGAGGATGGAGGCGAGCGTCAAGAAACTGATGGCGACATCGATCGCCCGCCCGATCACCTGTACCTGTGTATGGACCTTACGGGCGCGCAGGTTGTCGGCGGCATGAATGTCGAAGCGCAGGAGAATCGCACGCTCGAGGGTGCGAACCGCCTGGAAAGCGATCAGCGCTAGCGCGACGATGAGGAGAATGCTCGTGCCCTTGCCGACCAGCTGGTCGTACCGATCCGGCAAATCGAGCAGGGGCAGCGCGAAGATCACGCCGAGGATGGGCACGAGAATCCTGAGGCTTCTCCCAACGAGTGGTGGGAGGAGATTGCGGGTCAGGTTGTCGCCGCGCGCCGCCCAGCGCCCAAGCCGCGCGTCGAGGACCTCTGTGAAGCGGTAGCACACCCAGAACAAGACGGCGAAAGTGCCGAGATCGAGGAGAGTGCCGAGTATCCGCTCGAGAAGCGCCGCCCCGGCGCCGGGCCCCAAGGCGAGCACGAGCGGCGCCGCGGCGAAATAAGCGCTGGCGATCCAGATGAGAGCGTAAACGGGCTTGCCGACCGCGTGACCCACATGTCGGCGCACCGTTGGATCGGGGTCGGTGTCCGTCGCCTCCCGCGTGTTGACGCGCAAGGTCGCTTCGGCGATCGAATGCATGATCAAGCCGAGCAGGGCGAACACCAGCATGGTGGCGAGTCCCGACCAGGTGAGCGAGCCCACGGCCGGACCCGCCCCTCTCAGACCCAGGAGCGACTGCAGCCATCCTTGCAGGACCGCCGCGGCCGCGGAACCTAGGCTTTGCATTGGGGCGGTCAGCTGGCCGGTACCGTCACAATGGGGGCGCGCGAAACGTCCGTCTCCTCGGCGAGCCGGATGGGCGGCTCGATCTGGTCGACGTGAGAGTATGCGGGCCGAGCGACAAGCATCCGGCCGCCGCGAGCGGGGCGAACGCCGTGAGCGCGAGGCGCGCGGCGGTTGGAAATGGCGCTAGGCCGGTACGGCTCATCGGAAACATGGCAGCAGACTTTAGCGGCGGCGCCCCCGAGATTCCTCCCCGGTCGCGTGTCAGCGAAAACTTACACGTCTAGCAGCCGAGCGCATTATGGAGTGAGTCTCATGCAATCGCGAGGGGTAGAACCCCGGCCGCGATCGCGCCAAGTGCGCTGAAAATGTCGTCGGGCAGATCCGGATACGTTCCGTGCAGGGACTGACTTCCAATGATAATGAATTGCTTTTCGCCCGTGATTTCCCCTGCGGCGCGCAGCACATGGTCAAGCTCCTGCTTCATCATGGATTTTCTTGACCTCCTCCTGCGATAGCAACCCCACATACGGCATGGATTGTCGCAGCCGGTTGGAGTTGTCATCTCGCCCTAACATGGCAGCGAAAAGCTCTCCGTCACTTCCATTCTGCAGAATGGCCGTCCATTCATCGTACGCAGAGACCCACGTCCCCTGTTTTTTCCAGCGATACATATTCGCCAGACTCTGAGCGCGTATTTCTGGCGGTGTACAGCGGCGCACTACCGCGAGTGACAGCGACCTCTTGAGTTCATCCAGCACTTCATGTGACGGGCCCGCCTTGGATACTGGGCGAATGCCTCGCTCGTCGAGTTCCAAATGATCTCCTTCGCGGACACCCCAGTTCTGCAGGAAATTCTTAGGCACGATCACGCCCAAGGAGTTGCCGATACGGCGCACTACTAGCTTCATACCGAAGTTATAACAAGGTATAACTTAGGAAGCAAGGCGCGGAGAGGCCCTGTCCTAAGGCGTGCATTGGTGTTTTGCGTTCCTGCTGGTATTTAAGCGGAAAATCGTGCATAGTTAATACGAATCATTCTTATTCGTGTTTAGATATAGAGCCCACTATGCCGCGAATCGCCTCGACCGCTATTTTCCTGGGCCTTAATGGTGTTGCCGGTTTCGGGCTGTGCGCAGAAACCGCGGAGGACGACAAGCTCGAAACCATCGTGGTCACCGCCGGTGCCGATGCCTCGGCGCGCGGCGTATCGCCGGCATACGCCGGCGGCCAAGTTGCCCGCGGAGGACGCGTCGGCATCTTCGGCAGTCAGGACATCATGGACACGCCGTTTTCGATTACCAACTACACCCAGGAGCTGATTCAGAATCAGCAGGCCGCCAGCGTCGGCGATGTACTGCAGAACGACCCGGCGGTGCGCGTGGCGCGCGGTTTCGGCAATTATCAGCAGCTGTACATGGTGCGCGGCTTGCCGGTGTTTTCGGACGATATGTCGTACAACGGCCTGTATGGATTGCTGCCGCGCCAATATCTCGCCGCGGAGTTGCTGGAACGTGTGGAAGTACTGCACGGCGCGAGCGCATTTTTAAACGGTGCTGCGCCCGGCGGCAGCGGCTTGGGCGGCGCCGTGAACGTGAGCCCCAAGCGGGCGCCAAACGCGCCGCTCACCGAATTCACGGTCGGCACCGAGAGCGGATCGCAGACTTATCTCGCCGCTGATGTCGCGCGCCGCTTTGGACCAGAGGAGAACTTTGGCGTGCGCATCAACGCAGTGAGTCGCAGCGGCGGTACCGCCGTGGATGACGAGCATCGCAAACTTTCGGTCTATAGCCTTGGCACCGATTACCACGGCTATGGATTGCGCGTGTCGGCCGACGTCGGCTATCAAGATCACCACTTGGAGCATTCGCAGCCCAGCATTACCGTAAGTCCCGCCCTTGCCATCCCGTCGGCTCCGGATGCGAGCCTGAACCAATCGCAACCGTGGACATTTTCTGATGAGCGCGACACGTTCGGCACCTTGCGCGCCGAATATGACATTACCCGCGTCTTGACCGCCTGGGCCGCCGCCGGCGTGCGCGACGGCCACGAGTCCGATGTCTTCGGCAATCCCACGGTCATTGCAGCGGATGGCACTACCAGCACCTTTCGCTTCGACAACACGCGCCGCGATTTGGTTGAGACCGGCGAGTTGGGACTGCGCGCCAAGTTTTCAACGGGCGCAGTGACACAGCAATGGGTCGCTTCGCTCAATGCCTACCAACTGAACTCGAAAAACGCGTTTGCACTGTCCAATTTCGCGGGGTTTACCGGCAACATTTACTCGCCAAGCGTGGTGCCGGAGCCGCCCGCCGATTTCTTTACGGGCGGTATTTTGAGCTCGCCTTGGCTGACTGCGCGCACCAAGACATCGAGCGCCGCGCTCGCCGACCAATTGGGCTTCATGGACGAGCGGATACTGGTGTCGCTTGGCGCACGCTATCAGAAGATCGAAAGTTTCAGCTATGACTACGACAGCGGCGGTGAGGTGTCGTCCTATTCCAAAAGCCGCGTGACCCCCGTCGCCGGCATCGTTTATAAGTTTGGCTCCGAATTGTCACTGTATGCGAATTACATCGAGGGCCTGGTACAGGGTGATACGGCGCCCAATACCTATATCGATCCCGCCAGCGGCGCCGTCAAGTCTGTGGTGAATGCCGGCGAGATATTCGCGCCCTATGTCTCGCGTCAGGGTGAAATTGGCGCGAAATACGACGCCGGCCGTTTCGGCACTACGTTCAGCATTTTCTATACCGCCAAACCCATCGCCTCGGTGGACTTCGCCACGTCGCGCTATGAGGTCACTGATTACCAGCGCAACCGCGGCGCCGAACTTTCCTTCTTCGGCGAGGCGGCGCCGGGTGTACGCATCTTGGGCGGCGCCAGCTGGCTGCATGCAGAGGTGGCGGGCGAGCGCGCCATCGGCGCACCACGACTGCAAGGCGACCTAGGACTTGATTGGGATATTCCCCAATTGCACGGCCTGACGGTGAATGGACGCGTGGTGCAAACCTCGACGCAATATGCTGATGCCGCCAATACGCAGCAGCTGCCCTCGTGGTGGCGGCTCGATTTGGGCGCGCGCTATGTCTTCGACATCGGGCCGTGCAAGGTCACTGTGCGCGGCCGTATCGACAATGCCACCAATCGCAACGAATGGGTCTCTGCGGGAGGTTTTCCGGGCGCGGGATACCTGGTGCTCGGAACCCCGCGCACTTTCGTCGTGTCGGGTACGGTAGGTTTTTGAGAACGGTGCATCGGCATCGCCACTTGAGAATCTGGGATGCGGTGCACCGCTGGAGCAGTCTCACGTGCACGATTTTTCTGCTGTTGCTGTGCCTGACTGGACTGCCGCTGATCTTCCATGACGAGATCGGCCGGGTTACACAGCCGCGGATTCACGTTGACGAGATCACCGGAAACACTCGAGCAGCGAGCTTGGATCGCGTCATCGAAGTGGCTGTGTCACAGCATCCGACACTGCACCCACTTTTCGCCTCCCACGAACCTCACGAACCGCGCGTTTGGTATGTCACGCTCGCGTCGGTGAACGGCGATAAGTTGGAGCAAGTCGCGGTCGATGCGCGCAGCGCCAATATCCTCGGGAAACCGCACATTGGCCCGCAAGGCGTGATGGGCGTCATTCACTCACTGCATGTCGATTTATTTGCGGGACTCAAAGGCAAGCTGTTCCTAGGCTTCATGGGAATGCTTTTTTTTGCGTCGATTGTATCCGGCGTGGTGCTTTACGCGCCTTTCGTGCGCCACCGCGAGTTTGGCGCCATCAGGCGCTCTAGCGGCGCACGATCCCGATGGCTCGATTTGCACAACCTTTTAGGCATAGCCACGCTGCTGTGGGCGGGCGTGGTCGCGTTCACGGGCGTGATAAACACCACCTCGGATCTGTTGCTCTCGCAATGGCGATCGCAGATGTTGTCGCAGCTGAAAATACCGGCCGAGACGCATCCTGAGAAGGTCCCCGCCCAAGTCATTCTCGAGAACGCCCTGGACCACCTGCGAGGCGGCGCGATCAGCTTTATTGCCTTTCCGGGAAGCTCATTTGCGGGCGATTCGATATGGGGCGTTTATGCGCGCGGCAACTCGGCACTTACGTCGCGCCTGGTCCGGCCCATCCTCCTCGATGCGCGGTCCGGCAACATCGTCAGCGAGCGGCCATTGCCCTGGTACTTGATGTTATTGCTGCTGTCGGAGCCTTTGCATTTTGGTGATTACGGCGGATTGCCTCTGAAGATTCTGTGGGCGGCGTTGGATGCGCTTACCATCGTGATACTGGTCAGCGGCGTTTACTTGTGGGTTGTGCGCAAGCGTCCGCGGCGCGCGGCGCCGATGAACTTGCGCAAACCAGCGCAAGGCGCGGCGTAATATTATGCTGCGCACTTGGATCATCCCCATATGGCTTGGTCTGATGACCGGCGTCGGGCTGATATCCGCGCTGCTGGGGGACGGGATCTGGGATGCGCTGTCGTGGCTCGCGCTTGCCGTGCCGGTAGCGCTTTGCATTTACTATTGGGCGCGATCGACCAAGAGGCCTAGTCGCAAAGGGCTAGTCAATCGCCGCGACGCTGAAGACCGTCTCCGCGATGAGCGCCGGCTGAGAAGATAGCGCCGACCTTAGGCGCGCGGCAGCTTTGGCAGCGGCACCTGCGCTGACCTCGCTCAAGAAACTGCGCAGGCATCGGGCGGCGGCCGCCGTGTCCCATCGAGCGACGATCAGAGAGATCAAAAGGGCGGCTTCATCGGCGGTCAATTCATCGGTCTCGACACGTTGTGCAACGCTGATGTCGCGCTGCCGCTCAAAGAAAATGATCGCAAGAAATTCCTCGAGCGCCGGCCATGCGGCCAAGGCATCGACCTCGATCCACCTCAGCTCAAGCCCGGCCAGTACCTTGATCGACTGCGTTGAGGTCATCCAAGTGCGGATTGATTCCAGGATCAATTGACTGATTGCGCAGCTCATTGGATTGCACCTCCGAGTTAGTTTAAATGCTAACACGAATCATTCGCGTTAACATCTACTTTCGTTAAACTATTGCTATGCCACAAGATCAAAATCGCGGGCTGCGTTATGTCAGGATGAAGCTGCCGTGAAATACCTGCCTTTCTGTCAGCTGCTCGCCTTTATCGGGCTCGCGTCGACCGCGCATGCGGACGATGCAAGCGCAAGCCCGGCGCAGCGTTACACATTTTCCTGGCCGATAACCGATTCGGCACCCGCGCCGCGGGGCGGCACGACGCGCGGCGCGGCCGTGACACTTGATTCGGCACCCTCAGCGGCTTGGCACGCGCTGCAGGAAGTGCACATCTCTGCTTTCGAGCACGACCGGCGCGCCATCTTGGCTCTTGCCGGCGATTACCGCGTCACGTTTGATTTTCTGGAAATCGTAACTTTCAGCGGCAGGGCTCGTGATCGGCCGTATCAATCCTGGGGCACGGAGCGCGTCTACCTCGATCAAGATGAGGGCAGCTTCTTGAGTCTGGTTCACATCCTCGAGATGCACATCATTCAGGCGGATGGCTCGGTGAGCGAACCGCTGGTAACCAAGCACTGGCGTGAGGATTGGCGCTACGAGCCCAAGCAAATCATAGAATTCAAGGGTCAGGAGCGGTGGAGGCGCCGCAACTTGAGCGGGCGTGAATCGGCCGGCCAATGGTCGCAAACGGTTGCGCAGGTCGATGAATCGCCCCGCTATGCGAGCATGGGCCGCTGGGAGCATAACGCCAATTTTTCAACCTGGATCAGTGCGTCGACGTGGCGTCCGTTGCCGCGGCGGGAACTCAGCGTGCACAAGGACTATCAAGTGCTGATCGGCACGAATCGAGTGACGCTGACAGCAACCGGGTCGATTCAAGAGGAGAACAATCTTAAAATGGTCCTCGCTCAGAACGGGGAACCTGACTCCTCAAATCCCTTTCTATCGCGCGAGTATGGCGTCGCTCGCTACGAGCGCATACGCGACGCAGATTTCGCCGCCGCCGATCAGTACTACGAGCGCACGCGGCACTTCTGGACGGCCGTTCACGGCGCGTGGTCCGATCTTTACCAGCACAATCCGTTGATCGCTTTAAATCCGGCGGGCTCTCAAGACCCCGCGTCGAGATTATCAGACTATGCTGACCGGCTGGCCGACGGCCGCCAGCCGGAAGTTACAGAGGCGCAGATCATTCGCGAGACATTGCAAGCAGCAGTGGTGCCGGCTGCGTCCGCACGCAAGTAGCCTTTCGGGCGAGCGGCGGGATGCCGACGGCTTGACCGGTGGCGTGCGGAGTTCCAGCCCCGCGCGCCACCGTGACCACCGTCTTTAAATCTTTACCATCTAGTTTTTCGGTTCCGGGCTGAGACTCGGTTTCGTCGGAGATGGTGGCGGAACACTCGGATCGGTATCGGGCGTCTTCGGCGGATTAGAAGATGGTGGCGTCAGTTCCGGCGGCGGATTCGGCGGTAGCGACGGCGATGTGGGCGGCGTCTGCGGTGCGCAGCCCGCCGCGATCGCGCAGAGCGCGATTGCAGCGAAAGTAGATCTGGTCAGGTTCATTTCTGCTCTCCTCTCTAAGGGATTGATTAGTCGGCGCTGACGACAAAATGCACGTTTCGCGGGTCGTTTCGCAGAGCCGAGATTCCCCGCCTCCTCGTAGGACAATTGGACGTTTTGCCCTAGGGAAAAGCGAGCCTCGGATCAGCCGACAGGCTTCGACGCCGCCTGCGCGCGCGCAGCCCAGATCCATATGAACCCGCCGACCAGCACCGCGACCGGCAGGATGCCGATCGCCTGCTGCAGCGAGAATGCATCCGACAATGCGCCGACGATCAAGGGCGATAGCGCGTCGCCGAGCAGGTGAATGGCGAAGACACTCAAGGCGATGGCGGTGGCGCGCTCGCTGGCAATGACCAGATTGATGATGGCCGCATTGATCGGACCGGTGGACAAGAACAGGCAGAGTTGCGCCGTCACCATGTATGTCACGTAAAGGGAATGAGAGTTTGTCGTGAGCGCCAGCCAAACGAACGGCGCCGCGACCAGCGTGGCAACGGCTGATAACCACAAATAAGCCTGACGCGAGTTCTTGGCGAAATAGTCGCCCATCCAGCCGCCGACAAAGGTGCCGATGAATCCGGTGATGACGACGATGGTGCCGAAACTGACGGTGGCTTCGCTGCGCGGGATGCCGCGCGCGCGCTCGAGAAATGCCGGCATCCAGTAGGCCAGGCCGCCAATCCCAAAAGTGTAAGCGGC
>DATHFW010000025.1:0-5177 GCA_035317945.1 Steroidobacteraceae bacterium
AGCGCTGATTCCAAATCAGCGAGCCGCGTCCCGGCCCGCGCGGTCACAACCAGTTCGGTGGGTTCGTAACTGGTGATACCGCCGAGTTCAGTCATATCGAGAAGCTCGCCCACCGGCGATCCGCCCAAGAAGCGCTTGGTGCCGCCGCCGCGAATTTCCAGCGGCGCATGATGCTCGCGCGCGCCATTCACCCGGTCAACGAGGCGCGCCAGCACCGGATCTTGCGTGCTCATTAAAATCTCGGCAGCTCTGGGAAAGGCAGCATGCCGCGGCGAACATGCATCTTTCCATATTCTGCGCAGCGATGCAGCGTTGGGATTACCTTCCCGGGGTTCAGCAACTCCAGCGGGTCGAAGGCTCGCTTCACACCGAGAAACTGCGCACGCTCGGCCGGCGAGAACTGAACGCACATGGAGTTCAGTTTCTCAACGCCCACACCATGCTCGCCGGTGACCGTCCCGCCCAGCCGCACGCTGGTTTCCAAGATATCGGCTCCAAACAACTCGCAGCGGCGCATCTGATCCGCATCTTCGGCGTCAAATAAGATCAAGGGATGCAAATTGCCGTCGCCGGCGTGAAACACATTCACGCAGCGCAGATGGTATTTAACTTCCATTTGCTGAATCGCGCGCAACATCTCCGCCAGGCGCTTGCGGGGGATGGTGGAGTCCATACACATATAGTCGGGGCTGATGCCACCCGATGCGGGAAAGGCGTTCTTGCGGCCGCTCCAAAATTTCAGACGCTGCGCCTCATCCCGGCTCACCTCGCATCGGGATGCCCCCGCAGCCTTGAGTACCTCCTCCATGCGCGCAATTTCTTCTTCGACTTCTTCCGGAGTGCCGTCGCTCTCGCACAATAGAATCGCGGCTGCTTCCAGGTCATAGTCGGCGTGCACGAACGCTTCCACCGCAGCCGTCATCGCCCGGTCCATCATTTCCAAGCCTGCGGGGATGATGCCCTGGCCGATCACGCTCGCCACCGCTGCGCCGGCCGATTCGATATCGCTGAAGCTCGCCATGATGCAGCGGGCCAACAGCGGCCTCGGGATCAGTTTCACCGTCACTTCGGTGGTCACGGCCAGCATGCCTTCGCTGCCGACGATGATCGACAACAGATCGAGGCCCGGCACGTCCAGGGCTTGTGAACCGAATTCGACCGGCTCACCGTCCACCATGAAGCCGCGAACGCGCAGCACATTATGCAGGGTCAGTCCGTATTTCAGACAGTGTACGCCGCCGGAGTTTTCGGCCACGTTTCCCCCGATGGTGCAAGCGATTTGGCTGCTGGGGTCGGGGGCATAATACAGGCCGTACGCGGCCGCGGCCTCGCTGATGGCCAAATTGCGGACTCCGCATTGCACGATTGCGGTGCATGACGCCGCATCGATCTTCAAAATCTTGTTGAATTTGGCGAGCGACAAGATGACGCCGGAGCGGTGCGGCGTAGCTCCGCCGGACAAACCCGTGCCGGCGCCGCGCGCCACGACGGGTACGCCCAGGTTATGACAGGTCTTGAGAACCGCGGCGACCTGCGCTTCCGTGTGCGGCAGCACGACCACCAAGGGCGAGGTGCGGTAGGCGGTGAGCGCATCGCACTCGAAGGGCACCGTGTCTTCATGGCGAAACAAAATCGTTTCGCGCGGCAGCACCTGGCTGAGCGCGGCAACGACATCGCGCTGGCGCTGCTCTCGGGAAGTGTCCGCTTGGGACTCGGCTCGCACTGAACTGCTCACCGGCAATATTATGCACCCGGGAATCTGAACCGTCTGCCCAGCGGTCACACATGCCGTCCGCGAGATCGTACTTGCCCTGTTACGAATTTGCCGCTAAAAGAGTAGGATTCCGCGCAAGTGAATGCGGTGGCCAACAAACCGCAAGAGGGGAAGTTAATGTTCCATCAGTTATTGACACCGGTCGGCGACAGTCTCACGTTGTCTTTCTTTGTAGCGATACTGCCTATCGCAACTGTCCTCGTTCTTCTCGGCATCCTCAGGCGTCCGGCCTGGCAGGCGGCTTTGGCGGGCCTCATTTTGGGTCTGATCCTTGCCATCACGGTCTGGGGCTTGCCGGCGCCAATCGCGTTCGCCGCAGCGTCGAATGGCGCGGTGTTCGCCCTGTGGCCGGTGATGTGGATTGTCGTCAACGCGCTGTTTGTGTACAACATCGCCGTCTCCTCCGGCCGCTTCGATGCCTTCCGCGCGTGGATAGTGAAGCATTTGCCGAACGATCGACGCATCGTGCTCATCGTTATCGCTTTTTGTTTCGGAGCGCTGCTCGAGGGTGTTGCGGGCTTCGGCACGCCCGTCGCAATTACCTCATCGCTGCTGATCATGTGCGGCTTTCCGGCGCTCGAGGCGATTGTGTTCGTCTTGATATTCAACACGACGCCGGTCGCTTTCGGCGCCCTCGGCACGCCCGTGACGGTTTTGGCCCAAGTCACAGGCCTTCCTGCACCGGCACTGGCGGCCATGATCGGCCGTCAGCTTCCCATCATGGCTGCCATCCTGCCCTTCTACGTCATGGCGCTGTACGGCGGGTGGCGTTCCATCCGGTCGCTGTGGCCCGTATTGGCGGTCGCCGGCTTGAGTTTTGGCTTGGCTCAGTTTGGCGCATCGAACTATCTCGACTATACGCTGACCGACGTTTTTGCCGCGCTCGCTTCGCTGGCGGTGACGCTCTTGTTCCTGCAAGTCTGGCGTCCGGCACCGTCACCCGAGTTCGCGATAGCGCGCACATCCATGGAGAAGCAAAGTCCCATCACGAAAGAGGTGCCCGCGTGGCAGGGCTGGATGCCTTGGCTGATCGTGACGGCCACGGTCATCGTCTGGACTTTTTTTAAAGTTGCGGCGAAAGGACAGTACGCCATTCCGTGGCCCAACCTGGACAAGGTCGTTGCGATCACGTTATACAACGATAAGCCTTACGCGGCCGTGTGGACGTTTCAGCCGCTGGCCACCGGCACCGCGATTTTGCTCGCCGCCTTCATTGTCGCGTTGCTGGTGAGATTGCCGTTCGCCGAACTCTTGCAATGCGCAGCGCGCACCGTACGGCAGATTTGGCAGGCCGTCGTCACGGTGATGTTCATCGTCGCCCTCGCCTACGTGATGAATTATTCGGGCCTGGCCTATACGCTGGGCCTGGCCGTATCGTCGACCGGGAACTGGTTCATCTTGTTTTCACCCTTCCTCGGATGGATCGCAGTGTTCTTGTCGGGCAGCGACACCTCGGGCAATGCGCTGTTTGGAAACCTGCAAGTGGTCGCTGCACGGCAGCTGAACTTGAACCCGTTGTTGTTTGCCGCGACCAATTCATCCGGCGGAGTCTTGGGCAAAATGATTTCTCCGCAGAACATCGCAACGGGCGTGTCGGTCACCAACTTGAAGGGTCAGGAGGGGGCGGTATTGGCGCGCACCTTCATCCACAGCATCATTCTGACGCTGGTGTTGGTGGTCATCGTGATCGTGCAGCAATACGTGGTTCCGGGAATAATTCCGCCTTTCGTTGCCAAATGACAGCGAGGTGATTTCATGCAACTTCGCGTTGGGCCAATAGCGATCCTGGGTATTCTTTTGAGTGCATGTGCAGCATCTCCACAGAAGCCGCCCGTTGCCGCTGCTGCACCCGTTGCCGCGCCGGTTGCGGCCGCTCAAAACCCGGACGTCCCATACGATCCGCGAATTGCGGCGGCGGAAAAACGATCGAGGGAGATGGGTTACCACGTCGAGATGCGGCACGGCGAGAAATTCTATTGCCGTGCGACCGCGCCCATCGGTTCGCGGCTAGCGCAGAAGGAGTGTTTGACCGCAGAGGGCATGGCGCAGGCTGTGCAGATGGCGGATGAGAATCAGGTTGCTCAGCGGCAGGGGCAACTGTGTCAAGGCCCGGGCTGCGTAGCCCACTAGTGCTGATTTTCCAGCGCCTCTGGAAAAGAGTGCCCCGGGCAGGAATCGAACCTGCGACCTAGCGCTTAGGAGGCACTCGCTCTATCCACTGAGCTACCGAGGCAGGAAAGAGAGGCCGGAGACGGACAACCGGCCTCGTAGGATGGTGGAGGAGAAGGGGATCGAACCCTCGACCTTCGCATTGCGAACGCGACGCTCTCCCAACTGAGCTACTCCCCCGAAAAGGGCGAAGAATACTAGCAGCAAAGCTTCGCTCTGCCAAAGTATCGCGCATAATAACATTAAGGAGGTAGGGCAATGCTGAAAGCAGGCGAACGTGCCCCGGAATTCACCCTTCCGGATGAGACCGCGACAGACCGATCCCTGACGGAATTGCTCAGCACCGGCGCAATCGTTCTGTATTTCTATCCGGCGGACTTTACGCCCGGTTGTACGCGCCAGGCCTGTGTTTTGCGGGATTTGCACGCGGAGATTGGGCGTGCTGGCCTGCGCGTTGTGGGAATCAGCCCGCAGAGTCCGGAATCGCACGCAAAGTTTCGCGCCAAGTACAACTTGCCGTTCGTTCTGCTGTCGGATCAGCACAAGGCGGTGACCAAAATGTATGGGGTCAACGGCCCCTTGGGGATTGGCGTTCGTCGGGCATCATTCTTAATCGACGGCGGCCGGCGAGTTCGCGACGTGGTGCTCGCGGACTTCATGATCGGACGGCATGCGGATTTCGTGCGCAAGGCGATTCTGTTGCGGACGGCGAATCCTCAATAACTCAATCTCACCAAGTTGGCGTGGCCGATGCGCGGCACCGACACGACATACATCGTCGCAAAATCTCGTTCGTCGATGCTGGGTATGTCGCTTCTGTCTGCCAAGGCGGAGACGATTTCCGGCAGCGTGTTGACGTGCCCGATGACCATCACGCGTTTGCCGCTGTTCTCTCGCAGCACCTGGCGCGCCAGTTCCTGCGGATCCTCAGCGGCAGACACCACGGGAGCGATGCCCAGGCGCGCGGCCAGGGGAGCGGCGGTCGAGCGGCTGCGCAAAGTGGCGGATACATAAATGGCGTCAAGCCGGCCGGCGCCCTTCGTGTCGCCGAACATGCGGGCCAGCAGCGCCGCCCGCGCCTCGCCCGCCGCCGACAGCGCCGGATCAGCCGCGGCGACCGTCTCTTTTTCAGCGTGGCGGATGACAATAACGGTGGTTGAATTCGCCGTGAACCATGTCCAGGCGGCGACCAGCGCGAGGCCGAAAACCACAGTCGCCGCGATCGCCGCGATCG
>DATHFW010000026.1:0-10029 GCA_035317945.1 Steroidobacteraceae bacterium
CATCTGGCCAAACTGATGATCAAGCTCATCACCTCGGTGGGCGATGTGATCAACCGCGACCCCGACGTACGCGACCGCCTGAAAGTCGTGTTTCTGCCGAATTTCAACGTCAAGAACGGCCAGCGCGTCTACCCCGCGGCAGACTTGTCGGAACAGATTTCGACGGCGGGCAAAGAAGCATCGGGCACGGGCAACATGAAATTTTCGATGAATGGCGCGCTGACCATCGGGACGCTGGACGGCGCCAACATCGAGATTCGCGACGAAGTCGGCGCCGAGAACTTCTTTTTGTTCGGCTTGAGCGCGGCGGAAGTCTATGCGCTGAAGGCCCAGGGCTATCGCCCGATGGATTACTACAACGCCAATCAGGGCTTGAAGGATGTCATCGACCTGATTCGCAGCGGCTTCTTTTCGCGCGGCGATACCGAGTTGTTCAGGCCGCTGATCGATGGCCTGCTGTACCAGGACCCTTACCTATTGCTGGCGGACTTTCAATCGTATATCGATTGCCAGAACAAGGTTTCGGAGGCCTACCGCGATACTGACCGCTGGACCCGGATGTCGATACTCAACACCGCGCGCAGCGGCAAATTTTCATCGGACCGCACCATCCGCGAGTACTGCTCGGATATTTGGCATGCGCAGTCCGTGCCGATTCACTTGCTCACACATGCGGAAGCAGGAAACGCATAGTGCGCCGCAGCGGCTCGGCCGCGCCCCACAACAATTGATCTCCCACGGTGAAGGCGGACAGATATTCGCCGCCCATCGCCAGCTTTCGCAGCCGGCCGATGGGTATGTGCATGTTGCCGCTCACCGCGGCCGGCGACAGCGCGCGAATGGTGGCGTCCTTGTTGTTGGGCACGATGCGCACCCACGGATTGCCGGCGGCGATCAATTTTTCGATTTCGGTCAACGGCAAATCCCGCGACAGCTTGATGGTGAGAGCCTGGGAATGACAGCGCATCGCGCTCACTCTGACGCAGATGCCTTCGATGGGAAGCGGCTGCGCCTCGAGCCCGAGGATTTTATTGGCCTCCGCGGCGGCCTTCCATTCTTCACGGCTTTGGCCGTTGCCGAGATCCTTGTCGATCCAGGGGATGAGGCTTCCCGCCAGCGGCACGTCAAAATGCGTTTTGGGGAATCCCTCGCTCGAAAACGCAGCGCTGACAGCCCGGTCGATCTCGAGGATGCTCGAGGCTGGGTTTTTCAAGAGAGCCGATGCAGACCCGTGCAGCACGCCCATCTGTTCGAGCATCTCACGCATGTTCTGCGCACCCGCCCCCGACGCGGACTGGTAGGTCATCGCCGTGATCCACTCGACCAGGCCGGCGCGCAGCAAGCCCGAGACCGCCATGAGCATGAGCGATACCGTACAGTTGCCGCCGATGAAATCCTTGATGCCGCGCTCGCGTGCGGCCTGCATGACCGGCAGGTTGACCGGGTCCAGAACGATCACGGCGTTCTTTTCCATCCGCAGCGCTGAGGCCGCGTCGATCCAAAAACCCTGCCAGCCGGCGGCTCGCAGTTTGGGATGGATCGCCTGCGTATAGTCGCCGCCCTGGGTGCTGATGAGCATCGGCAGCCTGGCCAGCGCCGCGATGTCGTTGGCGTCCTGCACCTTGGAAGGGGAAGAACCCAGTTGAGGTCCGGCCGCGCCGGCCTGCGTGGTGCTGAAAAAAGTGGGCGAAACGAGGTCGAAGTCCTTTTCCTCCCGCATCCGGTCGAGAAGGACCGAACCCACCATGCCGCGCCAACCGATAATGCCGACTTCTTTCATGGTCAAATCATAAACTCTCGCGCCGGGGGGCGCCGGTTATAGTTCGAAGACATGGCGTAACCATAGGCTCCGCAGTTGGCAATGAGAATTATGTCACCTTCGCGGGTATCCGGAAGCCAACGATCCGACCCCAACTGATCGGCGCTCTCGCAAATCGGACCCACGATATTGACGCGATGGCTCATGGGTTCCTCCAACCGGGTGAGGTTCCTGATGTCGTGATGCGCGCCGTACAGCGCGGGACGAATCAGGGAGTTCATGCCGGTTGCGATGCCCACATAGCGCACATCGCCCTTGCCTTTCAGCTGGGTCACCACCGCCAGCAGCACGCCCGCCTTCGCCACCAGGAATCGCCCCGGCTCCATCCAGAACTCGATGTGTGGGAAATCCTGGGCAAGACGCGCGACCCCACGGTCGAGCACGCCGAGGTCGATTTCGCTGTGTCCCAACTGTTCCGGAACCCCGATGCCGCCGCCCAAATCCACGACCACGACGTCCGGGAATCTCTTGGCGAGAGCCGCCAGCAGCGCGCCGGTTTCCGTCCAATTCGCCACATCGAAGATGCCGCTGCCGGTGTGCGCATGCAGGCCGGTCACCCGCACGCCCGCCGCCTTGGTGAGCGCCACGAGTTCGTCCGCCTCGGCTATCGGAATGCCGAATTTCGTATGCACTCCCGCGGTGCGCACATGACTGTGGTGGCCGCGTCCAAACCCGGGATCGATGCGCAGGAATATCTCTCGGCCGCGAAAAACGTCGGGCCACATCTTCAATGGATAGAGATTGTCCAGAGTGACCCGGACGCCCTTGGCGAAGCCGAATTCATACTCGGCTCGGGGCGCAAAATTGGGCGTGAACAGGACTCGCTCAGGGTCGAGCGCCGGCACGGAGGCAAACGCGTGCTCGAGCTCGCCGCGCGAAACGCACTCCAAAGTCAGGCCCGCGCCGTACACTTTGCGCAGAATCTCCGCATGCCAATTGGCCTTCATTGCGTACGCCCAGCGCTTCACCGACTTTACCCGCAAGACGGCCGCAAGCGTTGCATCCAAGGTCTCGGCATCGTAGACAAAGGCAGCCGATTCGCGCGCCGCGATATCGAGCAGCGCGCTGCGCTTCTGCGGCTGTTCCCACCAATTCGCAGCCGGCACACCGCTCGCGTCCTTGTCGGAAAATAATTGCGCCCAGGTCGGGCCGAGCACCCGGTCGGAACCAATGCTCTGAATCAGCCGCTCGTGCAGCTGCTGCACCAAGCGATCGCCTTGAGACTCGTCGATCACGAACGTGAAATTCAAATCGTTGGCCGCCTGAGTCACCAGGTAGATCTTGTGGTCTTGAAACAATTCAAAGGCGGAACCCATTTCATGCAGGATGCCGCGAATGTTTTGACCCAGCAGGCTCAACGAGGCGCACGGCCCCAAAATTTCCACCCGGCACAGCTCGCTCAAGCCCGCCGTCAGCCGCTCGAGCGCCGCGCCGTCCAGGGTGTTGGCGGTGGGATCCAAAGACACGGTGACGTTGGTTTCCGAAGTCGACACCAGATCCACCGACAGCCCGTGCTGCTTGAATATTTGGAAGGCGTCGGCGAGGAAACCCACCTGATGCCACATCCCGGGGCTTTCCATCGAAACCAGGGTGATTCCCTTTTTGATCGCGATCGCCTTGACCTGCGCGGCGCTGTCGGCGACGTTTTCCGAGACCACCGTTCCTTCCAGCCCAGGAGCCTGGGTGGCATACACGTGCAACGGGATCTTGTACTGGCGCACCGGCAGAACGCAGCGCGGATGCAAGACCTTCGCGCCGTTGCTGGCGATCTCCTGTGCTTCATCGTAGTGCAGCTGGCGCAGCAGCCGCGCGGTGGGCACAGCCCGAGGATTGGCGCTGAACAAACCCGGCACGTCGGTCCAAATCTCGAGGCGCGCAGCCTGGAGCTTCGCCGCGAAATACGCGCTGGAGGTGTCGGACCCTCCCCGGCCCAACAGCACCGTATCGCCGGCCGCATTCGCCGCGATGAAACCTTGGGTGAGCACCACTCGATTGAGCGAGTGCCAATCTGCCTGTAATTTCAAGTCGGGGGAAAAGTCGCAGGTGGCCGACAGCAGACTGGCTTGATGCGTTGCATGATCGCGATCATCGGCACGCAACACCTGACGCGCGTCCACCCAGGCGGTGCTGATTCCCTGCGCGTTCAAGAATTCGGCGCCCAAGGTGGTCGAGAGCAATTCGCCGATGGCCATCACCCGCGCGCGCATGGCATCGTCGATGCTGCGCCGTTCGGCCAGCGATGCGGCCATGTCGCGAAGCTCGCGCATGAAACTTTCGAATTGCGCGTTCGGCACGATACCCAAACGCACGGCGAGCTCACGGTGCGCCGCCTCGATGTGCTCCAGAACCGGCGCGTGCGTTCCGGTCATGGCCGTCGACATCAATGACTCGAGCCGGTCGGTGATTCCCGTCAGCGCGGAGTGAACCACCACCGGCCGAAAGCGTTCTGCGAGGCGCGTCCGCAGCACCTGCGCAATGTTGTGCCAATTCGCGGCGCTGGACACGCTGGTGCCGCCGAATTTGAGCACAAGCCAAGACTGGGCTTGGTCTAGCTGAGAGGGAGAAGACATTGGAATGCAGTCCTGCGAGTCCGGCGCGTAACGCCAGAGTAAAACGAGTGTTTAGTCGTCCTCGAATATATCGCGCAGTTCCTTTTCTAGCTGGCGCTCCGCTAGTACGTCTTCGACCCGGCTCCACGCCGCCTTGCCGCGTTTGCCGACGGCCACCGCTTTGGGACGGCGCTCGGTGCGCTCAATGAGGGGATCGAAGTCGTGCGCTTCTTCGGCCTCTCCGAGAAACTCATCGTCTATATCGAAATGTTCGTCTTCGCGTTCACTCATTTTTCGAGAAAAGCCCTTGAAATCAATGGGATCGATCAGCTGGGTTTGTGAAGCTGCGCACTATAGCCGATTCTGCCCGGCATTCAACTAGCGCGATCAGAATCATCTTGGTTTAGACCTAAGTGCATCAGCAGAGTTTAGACAGCTTTGGCTACCAATAGTTTACTGTTCTATATCAATAAGTTAAGGACCATACCTCAAGTGCCGGTGCGAACCGAGTCGACGCGCACCGGCAAGGCTCCCTGCACTATTGCGCGATTAACAGCCGATAAAAGAGCAAGCAGCGATGCCGTAATGATATTGGGGTGCATACCCGCCCCAAACAAGGTCCGCCGCGAGTGAGTGGTGATTTCGATATAGGACACGGCTGTGGCCGTGCTGCCCTGACCGCGTGAGTGCTCCTCGTACGACAAGACATCGAAGGGCAACGCGATGGCCTTGACCATGGCGTCGATGGGCCCCGACCCAGCCCCAAGCCAAGTCTCCACACGTCCCCCATTCTCGATTTGGACCGTCAGGCGCTCCGTGTCGGCACCGTCGGTGGACGCGGCAAGCTGATGCGAGTGGTATATATAAGGTATCCGCGGCGCCAAGTACTCGCGGCTGAACAGATCCCATATCTCTTGCGAAGTCAGTTCCTTACCGGTGATATCTGCCGCGGCCTGTACCACTTGGCTGAATTCTATTTGCAGTCTGCGCGGCAAGGCCAGTTGATAGTCACGCTCCAACAAATAGGCGACCCCGCCCTTTCCCGACTGGCTGTTGACCCGGATGATTGAGTCGTAGGATCGGCCCAGATCGGAAGGATCGATGGGCAGGTAGGGGACATCCCAGATATCCGCATCGCTGCGCGCCGCGAGGCCCTTCTTGATGGCGTCCTGGTGCGATCCTGAGAATGCGGTGAATACCAGGTCTCCCACGTAGGGGTGGCGCGGGTGAATGGGCAACTGATTGCAGGCCTCGGCGCAACGCGCGGCCTCATTGATGTTGGAAAACTCCAGTTTTGGATCAATGCCTTGCGAGTAAAGGTTAAGAGCTAAGGTTACGATGTCCACGTTTCCTGTGCGCTCACCATTGCCGAATAACGTGCCCTCCACACGCTGGGCGCCGGCCATGACGGCCAGCTCCGCGGCGGCCACCGCCGTTCCGCGGTCGTTGTGCGGGTGCACGCTCAAGACGACGCAATCGCGGTGGCGGATATGCCGCGAGAACCATTCGATCTGATCGGCGTAGACGTTGGGGGTGGCCATCTCCACCGTCGCCGGAAGATTGAGGATCGACCTAGCGTGAGGGGTCGGCTCCCAGACCGCATTGACTGCATCGCAAATTTCAACGGCGAAATCCAATTCAGTAGCGGTAAAGCTTTCCGGGCTGTATTCGAAGGTCCAGTCCGTGTCGGACTGCCGCATGGCGTGCTCTCGCACCACGGTTGCGCCGCGCACCGCGATATCGATGATCCCGGCGCGGTCGGTGCGAAACACCACACGCCGCTGCGCCACCGAGGTCGAGTTGTAGACATGCATGATGGCGCGGCGCGCGCCTCGCAAGGATTCATAGGTGCGGGCGATGAGTTCGGGCCGAGCCTGAGTGAGCACTTGAATCACCACATCGTCCGGGATCAATTGCTGCTCGATCAGCTCGCGCACGAAATCGAAGTCGGTTTGCGATGCGGCGGGAAATCCCACTTCAATCTCTTTGAAGCCGATTTTCACCAGCATGTCGAACATGCGGCGCTTACGCGCCGCATCCATGGGCTCGATCAGCGCTTGATTGCCGTCCCGCAAATCCACGCTGCACCACGTCGGCGGCGCCGAAATGACGCGGTTTGGCCAGGAGCGGTCAGACAGGTCGATCGGGGGAAAGGAACGATATTTGGAAGCAGGGTCGCGCAGCATGATTTTTTCTCGCTCGAGAGACCAGACGTGCTCGCCACCATTTGTTGGCGAGCTTAAGAGATTTTCCCGGTCTGAAAGGCGCCGACCGATGGCGCGTGAGTGAGTAGCGCCTAGCGGCGCAGCAGCAGCGCAAGGGGGCTTAAGGACAGCACGGCGCCCGGGAAACTGAAGATCATGCGGCTGGAGAAATGCATTAGGCCGGAATCTAGCACTGCTCGCGCACCAGGCGCAAGATTGCGGCCATGGAACACGGATCCGGCACGCACGCAATTTTCAATCAAACCCCGCCGTTGACGGACTACAACCTGTTTGCCAGCGATACGGCGCTCCAGGAGGCGGTGCGGCGCGAAGGCGCCGGTTGGGCAATGTCGGAGCTTCACGAAGCAGGTGCCGAATTGGGCACGTGCACTGTTTATGAGCATGCCCGGCTGGCCAATCGCGTCACGCCCGTGCTGCATAACTTCAATGCGCAAGGCGAACGTATCGACTCCATCGAGTTTCATCCGTCGTGGCATGCACTCATGCGGGGCATCATCGGCCGCGGCTACCACAGCAGCCCCTGGACGCCGGGCGACACGACACTGGGGGACACGGCGCCGTCCGGTGCGCACGCTGCGCGGGCTGCCGGCTATCTCATGCAGGCGCAGATCGAGAGCGGCACGCTCTGCCCCACGACCATGACTTATGGCGCAATCGCCGCCATGCGCCGCGACCCGACGCTGGCACGCGAATGGGTGCCGCGACTGCTCACGCGCGAATACGACGCGCGCGACATTCGCTTTGAAGACAAACGCGGCGGCCTGATCGGCATGGGCATGACGGAGAAGCAAGGCGGCTCGGACGTTCGCGCCAACACCACCCGCGCGCAGCGCTCGACGGACGGCTCTTACCGGCTGACCGGGCACAAGTGGTTTTTTTCGGCGCCGCAATGCGATGCGCACTTGGTGCTGGCGCAATCCGGCACGGGTTTGTCGTGCTTCTTCATGCCGCGCCGGTTGCCCGACGGGACACTTAACGGCATCTATATACAGCGGCTGAAGGACAAGCTCGGCAATCGCTCGAATGCCTCTTCGGAAGTCGAATTCATCGACGCCTGGGCGACTCTGCTGGGCGAGGAAGGCCGCGGCATTCCGACCATCCTTGAAATGGGAACCTTTACCCGCTTGGATTGCTGCACCGGAAGCGCCGGCATGATGCGGCAAGCCGTGGTCCAGGCCTTGCACCACGCGCATCATCGCAAGGCTTTCGGATCATTGTTGATCGAGCAGCCGTTGATGCGCAGCGTGCTCGCCGATCTGGCACTGGAATCGGAGGCCGCCACTGCGTTGAGTTTGCGACTGGCGCGCGCCTTCGACAGTGAACTGTCCGAGGAGATCGCGCTGCGCCGGGCGCTCACGTCCGCGGCCAAGTTCTGGGTGTGCAAGCGCGGCTGCGAATTGGCCGCGGAAGCCATGGAGGTGCTGGGAGGAAATGGTTATACGGAGGAGTTGCCGCTGGCGCGAATGGCGCGCGAGATGCCGGTCAATTCCATCTGGGAAGGCTCCGGCAATATCATGTGTCTGGATGTGCTGCGTGCATTCGGCAGGTCAAGTGTCACTCGCGACGTGGTATTGCATGAACTGACCGGCGCGCGAGGCAACCATCGGCACTACGATGCCGCGCTCGGGCGCTTCGCCGCCGGCATCGACGCCGGTGCATTGAATGAAGCGCATGCCCGCCGCTTCACGCAATCTTTTGTCACGCTCATGCAGGCTCAGTTATTGATAGCCGGCGCGACCGGCGCGTCCTCGCGTGCCGCTGCGGAAGCCTTCTGCGAGACGCGCTTGGGCGAGAGCGGTTGGGGTGCGGTGTTTGGTGCCAGCGACGCGCAGCTCGATATCAATGCAATTTTGACTCGCGCGTGGGATCGGAACTAGGAGACTGGCTCCGGGACCCAACCCGTGAGCCGGTTCTTGACGATGGCAGCCAATGCCGCAGCGTGCTCGGCGTCATCGTTCAATCCGGGCACCAGCGTCAATCGCTCGCCGCCCCATTCCAGAAATCTATCGCGATATTCGATGGCCACTTCCTCGAGTGTTTCCAGGCAGTCCACGGCGAATGACGGCGACGCCACCGTCAGCTTGCGCACGCCGCGATCCGCCAGTTCCTTCAGTCTGTCGAGCGTATAGGGCTGCAGCCAGGTCACCCTGCCAAATCGCGACTGATAGCAATGCGACCATTGAGTTTCGTTCAGCCCCAGGCGGCTCGCAACCAGGCGGGTCGTGGTCTCCGTTTGGCTCTGGTAGGGATCGCCCTTGGCGACGTACGAAGCCGGAATGCCGTGGTAGGACAACAGCAGATGAGAGCGCTCGCCGATCTGGGTCCAGTGCCGCCGAATCTGAGCGCTCAACGCGTCGATGTAGCCGGCGTCGTCATGGTAGTCGTTGATGAAGCGGACCTCTGGCAAACAGCGCCAGCGCTCGAGCGCGCGATGGGTCCCGTCAAGCACGGACCCGGTCGTCGCTGAGCAATATTGCGGATACAACGGCAGCACCAGCAGTTTCTCCACGCCGGCTTGTGCGAAGACCTTAATGGCCTGCTCAATCGCAGGCTTGCCGTAGGTCATGGCCACCTCGACGCGCACTTGATCGCCAAAGTCCCCCTGCAGCAGCGCGCCTATCTTTGCGGCAAGGCGGGTCGAATACACCGCCAAGGGCGAGCCCTCATTCATCCAAATTTTGCGATAGTTGCGCGCGGTTCTCAAGGGACGAAACGGCAACACCACGCCATAGAGCAGCGGCAGCCAGATCAAACGCGAAGTATCGATGACGCGGCGGTCGCTCAAGAATTCGCGCAAATAACGCTGCACGGCGAAGTAGGACGGCGAATCGGGCGTGCCCAGATTGACGACCAGCACACCAATCCGGCCCGCCGCTTGCGAGTCCTTGGACGCTGTGGCGGCGGCCACGGCGTGAAAATAGGCCATTGATCAGGTTCCTCAAGCCAGGAGCCCGCACAGTATACTGCTTGATGCCTGAAGCCCTGCACCCAAGCGTAGACATACCATGATGTGGCTGAGTGCCAACGAGAGCGAAGCGCTTGCCTTGAGCTTGAGCGTGGCCTCACGCAGCGTTCTTTTAAGCCTGCCCTTCGCGGTCTTGCTGGCGTGGGTGTTGACTCGACGGCAATTCGTCGGCCGCACCGTTCTCGATGCATTCGTGCACTTGCCCTTGGTGCTGCCGCCGGTGGTGATCGGCTACCTGTTGCTGCTGCTGTTCGGTGCGCGCGGGCCGATCGGCGGCTGGCTCGAACGTGCGTTCGGCATCGAACTCATTTTTACCCGCAACGGCGCCGCGCTGGCCACGGCAGTGATGTCCTTTCCCTTGATGGTGCGCGCCATGCGCATCTCGCTCGAGAATGTCGATCGCGGACTGGAGGATGCCGCACGCACCCTGGGCGCAGGCGCCCTGGATCGCTTCGCGACCATTACTCTGCC
>DATHFW010000027.1:0-14378 GCA_035317945.1 Steroidobacteraceae bacterium
GAACAGCAGATTCGCGAAAGCGATGCCGTAAATGGTGGCAATAAAGGCCGCCGGGATGCCGTGGCCCAGTTTCGAGGGATCGTTGAGGTTCTGCATGACCGCCATCAATCCCATCACCGCGCCGATGATGCCGAGCGTGGGTGAGTAAACGCCCATGGACTCGAATACCTTGGCGGCCTGGGTGTCGAAATGCTCCATGGTGTCCAGTTCAATTTCCATGCTGGAGCGGATCGCATCCGGCTCGCCGCCGTCCACCAAGGACTGCAGGCCTTTCTTCAGGAAGTCGTCCTTTTCGCCCTCGACCGCCGATTCCAATCCGAGCAAACCCTGCTTGCGCGCGATGTTGCTCCACTCAACTATTTTTTCGATCATGGCCGCGGGATTGTTCACCGGCGGTTTGAACACCCAGGAAACGATTTTCCAGGCCCGCAAGAATGTGGCCATGGGTGTCTGCACCAGGCTGGCGGCGAGCGTGCCCACGACGACAATGACGAATGCCGCGCTGCCGACCAGCGCGCCGGCGCTGCTGCCTTTGAGAATCGCGCCGCCGATGATCGCGATCAGCGCAAGCACGATGCCGATGATGCTTAAGATATCCATGGGATCAATCCGGCGACAGCCATTCGGCCAACCGCGCCCGTAAACGCACCAGCGCCTGGCCATGAATCTGGCACACGCGGGATTCCGAAACCTCGAGCACTTCGCCGATTTCCCGCAAGTTCATGTCATCGTCGTAGTACAGGGAGAGCACCAGTTTCTCCCGCTCCGGCAACAGGTTGATGCCCGAGCTGAGCGCACCGCGAAAACCAGCATCCTCCATTTCATCCAGAGGACCCGGCCCATCGTCGCGCGCGTGATCGGCGGGGCTCGATTCATCCTCACTGGATCCCATTTGATCGAAACTGAACAACCGGCAGCTCGCCGCGTCCTGCACCAGCTTGTGATATTCCTCGATGGAGACGCCGAGGCCCTCGGCAATATCGGTGGGCGTCGCATCCTGTCCTTTGGCGTTCTCGATCTTTCGAACGACATCCGCCATCTCCCGCATGTTTCGATGCACCGACCGCGGCGTCCAATCGGACTTGCGCACTTCGTCGAGCATGGCGCCGCGGATGCGGATGCCGGCGTAGGTCTCGAAATTAGCGCCCTTGTTGGCGGAGTAATGCTTGGCCGCGTCCAGAAGGCCGATCATCCCGGATTGGATCAAATCGTCGACCTCCACGTTCGGCGGCATGCGGCTGACCAAGTGATAGGCAATGCGCTTCACCAAATCGGCGTGTCTCAACACCAATTCCTGCTGCGGCACCTGATCGACGGGGACGTGCTCGCCCGCAAGCGGCTTCGCGCCGCGTTTTTGGGTGTTCGTGTACTGTGTGCTTGCTCTCATTGCAATACCGTCGAGGGGACAATCCTGGCCCCGACCATTCGTTCGACAAAAAACTCAAGATGACCCCGTGCCCCTTGAGGCACAGACCACTTATCGGCCTTGGAGGCCAGATTCTTGAGGGCAATGGAGGAAATTGATGCCGGGTAGGCATCGACGACGGCTGTCTGCCTTTGCACAGCGCGCCGCAGGTAGTCGTCAAACGGTACGGAACCGGCGAACTCCAGCGTCACATTGAGAAATCGGTCACAAACTCGGGCAATTTTCTGGAAAAGGTCGGGTCCTTCGCCGGAACGGCGGGTCTGGTTCGCCAAAATCTGAAAGCGCTGCACACCGTGCTCGCGGCTCAAGACCTTGATCAGCGCATACGCATCGGTGATCGAAGCAGGCTCGTCGCAGACCACTACGAGGACGTGATGCGCCGCCTGGCTGAAGGTCATGACGCTGTCGTGCAGGCCCGCCGCGGTATCCACCACCAAGACCTCGACCTGGTGATATAGATCGCTGAAGGCGCGGATGATCCCGGCGTGCTCCGCCGGCGACAGGCTCGCCATGCGTTTGATGCCGGATGCGGCAGGCACGATTTGCAGCCCGTGCGGTCCGGTGACGATCGCGTCTTCCAGCGAGCATTCACCCTGAATGACGTGACCCAAATGGAAGCGGGTATGAAGTCCCAGCACCACATCCACATTGGCCAATCCCAAGTCGGCGTCGACCAGCATGACGTCGCGCCCCTGCGCGGCGATGGCCACGGCCAAATTGGCCGAGACCGTGGTCTTGCCCACCCCTCCCTTGCCGCCGGTCACCGCAATGACCTTCACGGGGCGCGAGGCGTTGAGCTCCGCCAAGGCATCGACTCGATCAGGCGAAAGTCTGGAGTCACGCATGAGCGGATGCTCGGCCGAAATTACGGGCGAAGTAAGATGCGTCGCGCGGCGAGGGCGAGCGCTGACCCAATTCCAGAGCCGCGCGCACCAGCCAGATTCGCTTGAGATGCGATGCGTGCAAGTCTTCCGGTACGCGCTGGCCATTGCATATGTAGGCGATTTTCAACTTGTGTCTGAGCACCGTGGAAATGGCGGCGCCGAGACTTGCCGCCTCATCCACTTTGGTCAAGATGCATGCCGCGGGCTTCACACGCACGAAGGCGCACACGATTTCATCGAGCGCCTGACCTTCGGCTTGTGCCGGAAGCGCCAGCAACACGCGCGCGCCTGAGGCGCCGTACTTCAGGGCCGACAATTGTTCGGTGAGTCGCTCATCGCGCGGCCCCATGCCGGCAGTGTCGATCAAAATCAGCTTCTTGGATTTGAGCCGTTCGAGCACCCGGAGCAATTCCTTGGCGCCGTTTGCGGCATGCATGGGCACACCCAGAATACGGGCGTAGGTCATCAGTTGCTCGCGGGCACCGATTCGATAACCGTCGGTGCTGACGAGCGCCAGGTCCTGACTGCCGTGCTGCATGCACCAGCGCGCGGCTAGCTTGGCGATCGTCGTGGTCTTGCCGGCGCCGGTCGGACCCACTATGGCGGTTATACCGCCGGTGACACAGGTCGGATCGTTGACGATCGGAAGGTGCTTGGCGAGCAATGCAAGCGGGATGTGCGATGGATTCTCCAAGCTGGTGCGGCGCGGCGTCAGCGCCGCCAGCGCCATCGCCACGTCCGGCGCAATGTCCATGGCCGACAGCTCTTCCAGCACGCGCGCCTGCAATGGCTCGCGCAGGCGCTTGTCGCTCCAAGTCATGCCGGCCAGGCCGCTCTCCATTACTCGGCGCAGATCCTGCAGTTCGCGCTGCATGGCGCCGTAACCCATATCCGGCGCGGCTGACGGGCGCTGCGCGACGCGTTGGGCTGCGGCGGGCGCTGCTGCGGGCGCTGCTGCGGGCGGCGGTGCTGCCGGCGTCGGCCGCGGCATGCTCGCCGGCGCGTGCGCCGGTGGTGCGGTTCGCGGCGCCGCAGTGGCGAGCGGCGCCTTGGGCGCGACCGGCGCAAGCGGCGCAAGCGGCGCGATGATCGGCGCAGGCCGCTGCCGATTGGCGTCGGCGAACAAGGCTTCGTCGTAATCCACGGCTGCGATGACTTCGATGCCGTCCTCGCCGCGTCGACTCGAAAGGATGACGGCATCCGGTCCTTGCTCTGCCCGCACTTGCGCAAGAGCCGCGCGCATGCTGACAGCCGTGTATCGCTTTATCTTCATGTCAATCTCCGTGAATCAAGCAAATCATCATCGGCCCACCGCGGCTATGACGCGGATGCGGCGGTTTTCCGGAATCTCGTTGTAGGCCAGTACGGCCAGCGAGGGCGTGGAATGGCGCATCAGTCGCGCAATCCAGGGACGAATTTTCGGTGCGACCAGCAGCACCGCCGGCTCGCCTGCCGCGTCCTGACGCCGCGCGCTGTCGCCGAGCGCCTGCTGAATTCTGTCGGCGAGCCCCGGCTCGAATCCCGGCGATGCGTCGCCGCCGACCATCGAATCTTGCAGCACCTGCTCGAGCGCCGGATCCAACGTGATCACCGGCAATTCCTGGCGCAGTCCGCCGATGCTTTGCACGATGGTGCGGCCGAGCGCCACCCGCACTGCCGCCACCAGCGCCACCGGGTCTTGTGTCTTGGGCGCGAGTTCCGAAAGCGCCTCGCAGATGGTGCGCAGGTTGCGTATCGGCACCCGCTCCAACAACAAATACTGCAGCACCTTGACGACCACGCTCATCGGCAACAGCTTGGGCACCAAGTCCTCGATGAGCTTCGGCGCGGTTTTACCCAAGCGATTGAGCAGCTGCTGCACTTCCTCGTGGCCCAACAGCTCATGGGCATGAGATTGCAGCAGATGACTCAAATGAGTCGCGATCACGCTGCTGGCGTCCACCACGGTGTAGCCCTGAGCCTGCGCCTGATCGCGCCGCGACTTGTCGATCCAAATCGCGTCCAAGCCAAAGGCCGGATCCTTGGTGGCAGAACCCGGCATGCTGCCTGTGACCTGCCCTGGATTGATGGCCATCTCTCGATCAGGAAACACTTCGGACTCGCCCACGGGCGCGCCGAGAATTGTGATTCGGTAGGAGTTCGGACCCAGTTCCAAGTTGTCGCGTATGTGCACGGCTTGAATGAGGAATCCCAAGTCTTCGGACAATTTTTTGCGCACGCCCTTGATGCGCCCCATGAGCTCCCCGCCCTGATTGCGGTCGACCAAAGGAATCAAGCGATAGCCGACTTCCAGGCCAATCAGGTCCACCGCTTCGACATCATCCCAGGACAGCTCTTTGTGCTCCGCCGGAATCGCCTGCGCAGCGGCCGGCGCCAGCGCGACGGCGGCTCCCGGCAGGGGGCGCTTGCCCAAATAGTAAGCGCCGACGGCGCAGAGGGCGGCCATCGACAGAAATACGAAATTCGGCATTCCCGGAATGACGCCGAGCAGTGCCAGGATGCCGGCCGTGACGCCCAAGGCGCGCGGCTGGCCGAGCACCTGCGACATGATCTGTTGGCTCATGTCGTGCGGACGCGAGACGCGCGTGACCAAAATGGCCACGGCCACCGACAGCAGCAGCGCCGGTATCTGCGCCACCAGCCCATCGCCGATCGTGAGCAGCGCATAGGTGCGGCCCGCGTCGGCGAGCGACATGCCGTGCTGTGCGGCGCCGATGATGGTGCCGCCGAATAGATTGATGAACACGACCAGAATGCCGGCGATGGCGTCGCCGCGCACGAATTTACTGGCGCCGTCCATGGCGCCGTAGAAATCGCCTTCCTCGCGGACTTCCTGCCGGCGAACTATGGCTTCGGCCTGCGTGATGATGCCGGCATTCAAATCGGCGTCGATCGCCATTTGCCGGCCGGGCATTGCGTCCAACGTGAAGCGCGCGCTGACCTCGGAGATGCGCCCGGCGCCCTTGGTGATGACGACGAAGTTGATGATCACCAGCACCGTGAACACCACCATGCCCACCGCGTAGTTGCCGCCGACCACGAAATGGCCGAACGCGGCGATGACATGACCCGCTGCCTGGCCGCCGGTGTGTCCGTTGATGAGCACGATGCGCGTCGAGGCAACGTTGAGGCCGAGGCGCAGCAGCGTCGCACCCAACAGCACGGTCGGAAAGGTTGCGAACTCGAGCGCGCGCCGTACGTAAATCACGGCCAGCAAAATCATCAGCGACAACGTGATATTGAAGGTGAAGAACACATCCAGGAGGAATGCCGGCAGCGGCAACACCATCATGGCGAGCACCACCATCACCAGCAAGGGCACCCCTAAGCCGTTGCGGGCGAATTCGCCGAAGGCCGCTGTCAGTCCGCGCGCGCTCATGCGTCTGAGTACTCATCGCCGACCGTGGGATTGGGCCGCACGACGCGCGCTGCGATCGTTGGGTTCAGGGTGCGCACTCTGAAGATGTACGAGAGAATTTGCGCCACCGCGACGTACAGGCCGCTCGGGATTTCCTTGTTCAGGTCGGTGGAGCGATACAGGGCGCGCGCCAGCTTCGGCGACTCGAATATCGGCACGTGGTGTTCTTCGGCGATGCGCCGAATGTTTTGCGCCACCAGATCGACGCCCTTGGCGAGCACGACCGGCGCCCGCATTTTCTTCGGGTCGTACTTCAGCGCGACCGCAAAGTGCGTCGGGTTGACGATGAGCACATCGGCGGTCGGCACCTTGTGCATCATGCGGCGCCGCGCCAGCGTCTGTTGCATTTGGCGAATGCGCTGCTTGGTCTCGGGACGCCCGTCCATCTCCTTGGACTCGTCGCGCAATTCTTGGCGCGTCATGCGTAAACCGCGCTTGAACTGAAAGATCTGCAAGGGCACATCCACGATCGCCACCAAGGCGAGCGAAGCGCACAACCAGACGAAGGCCCAGCTCAAGAGGCCGGCGCCCCGCGAGATGGCGGCCCGCGGCGCCATTCTGCCCAGGGCCAGCACGTCGCCGAAAATCGAGGAAACGATCGCCGCACAAACCGCGCTGACCACCAGGCACTTGAGCAGCGCTTTGGCCAGTTCGGACAGGCCATGCAGCCCGAACAGACGCTTGATGCCGGACAGGGGGCTCAAGCGGGAAAAATCCGGTGTCAGCGCTTTGGTGCTGAAATTCCAGCCGCCCAAGACCACTGAAGCCAGCAGCACCATGCAGATGAGCGCGCCGAACACCGGCAAGACTGCGGTCACGGCGCTGATGCAGGCATCGCCCAGCGACGAGGTCATCGAATCGGTCGTGCGCAGGGTCTTCTCATCGATCGACAGCGATCGGCGCATCAGCTGCGACAGATGCGCCGCGGCCGTCCCGCCGATGGCCACCAGTGCCGCGCTGCCGCCGATCATGGAGGCGAAATTGGTGAGTTCCCGCGAACGCGGTAATTGCCCGCGCTCGCGCGCCTCTTGCAGGCGTCGTTGCGAAGGTTCTTCGGTACGTTCGCCGCCCGTCTCGGCTTCGGCCATCAGGGCGCTCCCGTAGCCGACGCGCCGACCAGGTCCGAGACCGCCGCCAATGCGCTGTTAATAAGAGCGGAGATGCCCGACATGATGCCGTCGAGCCCCGAGAGCAGGACGAAAAAGCCGCTCAACAAGGTGATGGTGAAACCGATGCCGAACAAATTGAGCTGCGGCGCGGCGCGAGTCACCACGCCCAGGGCCAAATTGACGATCACCAGTGCAATGACGGCCGGCAGCGCAATCAGCAAACCCGTGTCGAAAACGCGCGCGCCCCACAGCACCACCGACATGAGAAAATCCTGGCCGACATGCGCGCCGATGGGCAGGGTATGGAAACTCTCGGCCAAGGCGCCGAGCAGCATCAAGTGCCCGTTGATCGACAGGTAGATCAGCGTGCCGAAGATCATGAACATCTGGCCGAGCACCGGCACCTGCGCGCCGCGTTGCGGATCGACCAGCGTCGCAAATCCCAAGCCCATGGTCAGGGAAATACTTTGGCCGGCGAACACCAGTGCTTCGAATGTCAGCTGCACGACCATGCCGATCGACACGCCGATGAGCACTTCCAACACGGCAGCCAGCATTCCGGCCGCTGAAAAGATCGAAAGGCCGGCCGGAGGCTCCACCAGAGGCGCGAGCAAGAACGCCAGCGCCAGGGTCAGCACGATCTTCACCCGCCCCGGCACCACCGCCTCGCTGGCAGCGGGCGCTGTGAGCACAAAACCGGTGACGCGCAGCACCGGCCACCACATTCGGCTCACCCACATCGACACGTCGGCGGCATTCAGTGTGAGCGCTTGCATGTTGCTAGCCGATCATCGCCGGGATGCTGGCGTACAAATCATGCGTGAAATCGATGAGCATGCGCAGGATCCAGGGACCGGCGACAAACAAGGTGAGCACGAGCATCAACAGCTTCGGGATGAAGCTCAACGTGGATTCATTGATTTGGGTGGCCGCCTGCAGCATGCCGATCACCAAGCCCGTGATCAGCGCGATGAGCAGCAGCGGCGCGGAAATCAGCGAAGTGACCAGCAGCGTCTTGTGCGCCAGATCCATGACATTCTCGGGCGTCATTGATGAAAGCTCGACGCCAGCGTGCCGATGAGCAAAGTCCAGCCGTCGACCACCACGAACAGCATGATCTTGAACGGCAGGGACACCAGGACGGGCGACAACATCATCATGCCCATCGACATCAGTACGCTGGCGACCACCAAATCGATCACCAGAAACGGTATGAACACCATGAAGCCGATTTGGAACGCCGTTTTCAGCTCGCTGGTGATGAACGTGGGCACCAATACGGAAAGGGGCACGTCATCGGCGCTCGCGAATTGCGCCTTGCCGGAAAGCTTGGAGAACAGCTGCAGATCGTTTTCACGGGTCTGCGCCAGCATGAATTTCTTCAAGGGGGCAACCGTGCGATCGATGGCAACCTCCCCTGCCAGCTGACCGTCCATATAGGGCTTGATGCCGGCGGCGTACGATTGCTCGAGCGTCGAGCCCATCACGAAGAAGGTCAGAAACAGCGCCAGCCCGGTCAGCACCTGGTTTGAGGGCGTGGTCGCCATCCCCAGCGCCTGGCGCAAGATCGACAACACGATGATGATTCGAGTGAATGCCGTCATCGCCAGCAAAATGGCCGGCAGCAACGTCAGCAGCGTCATCAATATCAATATTTGAAACGTAAGCGAGTAAGTCTGGACTCCGTCCGCGGCCGATTTGATGGCGACGGCCGGCAGCGCGGCTTGTGCACCCGCCGCGAGCGGCAGGAGCACGAGGAGCGCAATCGCGAATAACCGACTGCGATTGAGTTGCAGCGGCATGCAGGTCACGGTGAGCCGCCGGGCCGCTTCATCATCTCCCGCAAGCGCTCGGCGAAGGCCGGCGAGGGGCTCGCGGCCTTGAGGGCGATGGGGTTATTGAGGGGCGTTAGGGGAACGATGCCGTTCGCGCCGATGCCGAGCAGAACCTGCGCCTCACCAACGCGGACCAGCACGATGCGCTCCCGCGGACCTAAGTTCAGTTGCTCGAGAACTTCGCTGTCTCGGGAGCCGCGCGGCGCGGACAATTTGAACCGCTTCAATACCCAGCCGATCGCCACGATCAGCGCCACGATGGCGATGAGGCTCAAGGTGAGCTGCGTCAAGCTGCCGACCGACAAGGGCGAGGCGGGTTGCGCCATCGCCGTCATTTGGCGTGCTCCATCCTTTCCGTCTCGCTCACCACATCGGTGAGCCGGATGCCGAATTTTTCGTTCACCACCACCACTTCGCCGCGGGCAATCCGCACGCCGTTCACCAAGACGTCGAGCGGCTCTCCCGCCAGGCGATCAAGTTCGACGACGGCGCCGGGCGCCAGCTGCAGCAAGTCGCGCACCGACATTTTCACGCGTCCGACTTCGAGAGCCAGCGTCACGGCGACATCGAGAATGAGGTTTAAATTCATTTCCTGCCCGGCGCCGCCTGCTGCGGTCGGACCTAAGTCGTTGAATTGCGCGCGCGCGACGGCGGCGTTCTTCGGATCGGGCGGACTCATACGGGGGCTCCTGGAAGAATTTTGAGGGCGTTGCGCCCTTGCGAGATGCCGAAGCGGCCGCGATACAGCGGTACATCGCCCGCCAATAAAGTGACTTGCTGCGGCGCTTCGATGGGAATGATGTCGCCCGGCAACAAGCGCACCAGCTCGCGCAGGCTGATTTGCGCTTGCGCGAGAACCGCGCGCGTGTCCAATTGCGCCTCTTGCAATGCGCTCGTCAACACCGGCGCCCAGGCTTCGTGCTTGCGCACCGGGGCTGCCGCACCGTCGCCGGCGAGCGCCTCGCGAATCGGACTGAGCAAGGCGTCGGGGAGCAGCCAATCGATGCGGCCGCTGCGCGCCGCGAATTCAACGTTGAATTTGACCACGACAACCGATTCGAGCGGGCCGCCCAGCTGCACCAGCCGCGGATTGGTTTCCTGCTTCACGAGTTCCAATTCGACCGCCGACACGGGCAGCCAAGCGGCGGCAAAATCCGCCGTAAAACTGCGCAGCATGAGGGCCAGAAAACGCTGGGCCGCCGGAGCCATCACCGCCTGAGGGTCCGCATTTGCACGCCCCGAGCCGCCGAAGAAGCCGTCGAGCAGCGTCAGCAACAACGCCGGCTCGACGCTCACGTAGGCGAAGCCGGGTAAGGGTTTGAGGCGCACCACGGCGAAGGTTGCCGGCACCGGCAACGAGGCTTGTAAATCGGCGCTCTTCACCGATTCCACCGATTCGAACTGCATGCCGGCATCCCGCCCCAGCAATCCGGACAAAGACGCCGCCGCCCGATCGGCAAAGTTCTTGCTGACTGCTTCCAGCAGCGGCAGCTGCGTGCGATTGATGCGCTGCGCCGCGAAGTCATAGGGCCGCACGGCGTTGGGATTTTCCTTGCCGCTCTTTTCGAGCAGTGCCTGCACCTCTTCATCGGAGATGCGCGCTGGGGCTTCGCTCATTACTGCACCACGAAACTGGTGAACAGCACGTCGTCCACGTCCGGACTTCCTTCCTTCTTCTGCACGGCGCGGACTTCCGCGAGGGCTTCCTGCCGGAACTTGTCCTTCCCCTCGCGCGACATCACCGACTGATAGTTGCGATTGCTCATCAGCAACAGCAGGTTGTTGCGGATCAGCGGGATGTTTTTCTGCACGCTCTCGATGGCTTTTTCGTCGTGAGCCATGACCTCCATGGAGATTTGCAGGAAGCGCACCGCCGAACCATCCTCAAAATTCACGACCAACGGCGGGTCGATGGCGTAGTACAGCGAGGGTTTGCCGGAACCTCCCTCCGCGCCCTTGGCGGCGGCGGCCATGGGCGCGATAGCCGTGATCTTGCCGTCCTTGTCGAGCCTCAGATCCGGCAGCGGATGCAGCTTGGCATTGATGAAGCCGCCGACAACGACTGCACCTAAGGTGAGCGCAAAAATACCCAGCCCGTTCATCAAGTTGCCCATCAAGCCGCCGGATTTCTTCGCGGGCGGGGGAGGAGCGTCGTCAGCTTCGTCGGCCATAGTTCGATTCCATCGCGGACACATGCCGCACCTCAGAATCGAGCAAGTTCTATGCCATCAGAATTTTAGGCTGTGTTTATCAATAAATTCAGTGAGTTATGGCCAACCGCCGCGCCCACGTCGGAGCACGGCGGCCGCCGATAATTTGACGCTTACCAGATATTCACGCGTTGATCCGGCGGTAAATACAGTTTGTCGCCCGGCTTCAAGCCGAATGCCGCATAGAAGCCCGCCTGGTTCCGCAACGGCGCCGTGCCGCGCACCGCCGGCGGCGAATGCGGATCGGTCTTGATGCGCTGGATCGCCTCAGCCTCGCGCACCTTGCCGCGCCAGACCTGCACCCATCCCAGATACAGACGCTGATCGCCGCTGAATCCGTCGATGACCGCTGCCTCGTGACCCGCCAGCGATATCCGATAGGCCTTGTATGCAATCGCCAGGCCGGAATTGTCGCCGATATTCTCGCCGAGCGTCAGCGCGCCATTGACATGGTAATCGGGCACCGGCTCGTAAGCGTCGTACTGCGCAACCAGCGCCTTGGTTTTTTCGGCAAATTTCTCGTGATCGGCCTTGGTAAACCAATCGTGCAGATTGCCGTCGGCATCGAATTGGCTGCCCTGATCATCGAAGCCGTGGCTCATCTCATGACCGATGACGGCGCCGATACCCCCGTAGTTCACCGCATCGTCGGCCGTCGCATCGAAGAATGGCGGCTGCAGGATCGCCGCCGGAAAGGTGATTTCATTGCTGGTTGGGTTATACGACGCATTGACGGTCTGCGGACGCATGCGCCATTCGCCGTGATCCACCGGCTTGCCCAACTTGGCCAGATTGCGCCGATACTCGAACTCATTCGCCCGGACCACGTTGCCGTGCAAATCGTCGCGCGAAACCTTGAGCGCACTGTAGTCGCGCCAACGGTCGGGATAGCCGATCTTGGGCAGCATTTTTGCAAGCTTGGCTTGAGCGCCGACCTTCGTTTCCGCACTCATCCAGTCCAAGGTATCGATATCCCGCCGGTACGCCTCCAGCAAATTTTGCACCAGCGCCTGCATGCGCGCCTTGTGCTGCGGCGGAAAATATTTCGCGACATACAGCTTGCCGAGCGCTTCGCCGATGCTGCCGTCGAGCAGCGCAATGCCGCGCTTCCAGCGCGCTTGATTTTCAGGAACGCCGCGCAATACGCCGCCGGTGAATGCGAAGCGTTCATCGACGAAGGCCTTTGAAAGATACGGCGCCGCTGCGGACAGCACCCGCCACTTGAAATACGCCTTCCACACCGGCAGCGGTGTATTCGTCATCACCTTGCCGAGGGCCGTGAAATAGCTCGGCTGCCTGATGATGACCGAGTCGACTTTGCCGTCGATGTCGGCGCTGTGCGCATAACGCTGCCAGTCATACCCCGGCATCAACGCCGGCAGCTCGGTAATTGCCGTCTTGTTGTAGGTCTTGATGGGATCCCGGTCCTCCACGCGGGTCCACTGAATCTTGGCCAGCGAGGTTTCCAGGTTGAGGATCGCGGCCGCTTGGTCGGCGGCCTTCGATTCGCCCGCCATGCTCAGCATTTTCTCGATGTGCGCCCGATAGGCAACCCGCGCCTGCGTGAGTTTGACGTCGTCCTTCAAGTAATAATCGCGGTCCGGCATGCCTAAGCCGCCCTGAAACAGGCTCACTGCGTATTGGGTGGAGTTTCTCGCGTCCAGATTGACGAATAGACCGTAGGGCGCGCCCGCGCCGATGGTATTCATGTGCGCCACCAGCACGGGCAGGGCGTTCATGTCCTTGATGGCATCGATGGCCGCAAATTCCGCCTGCAGCGGTTTCAATCCCAACGCCTCGAGCTGCTCCTCGTTCATGAAACTCGCGTACAGATCGGCGAGCTTCTTTGCGTCTGCATCGCCGCCCCCGGCGCCGGCCTGGTCGAGGCTCTCGACGATGCTGCGCAGC
The DNA here is from genome assembly GCA_035317945.1 of Steroidobacteraceae bacterium. Classification (GTDB taxonomy): domain Bacteria; phylum Pseudomonadota; class Gammaproteobacteria; order Steroidobacterales; family Steroidobacteraceae; genus Bog-1198. The sequence goes on from DATHFW010000027.1 coordinate 12,791, forward strand.
TGTTCCTCGGTCGTGTCCTCAATGGCGGTGAACGACCCCACCACACCCTTATCGGCAGGCAGCTGAAAAGTGCGCAGCCACTTGCCGTTCAGGTATTGATAAACATCATCTTGAGGGCGAACCGAGCTGTCCGCGTATTGCAGATCGACGCCCGAGCGCAGGACCGGCTGGTGAGCCGCGTGCTGCGGCGATGCACTCACGGCGGGCGTCTGTTTGCCGGCGCAGGCTGCCAAGCAGGCAATGCCGATCGCGCAGGCCGATAACTTCCACATAATCACTCCTGGTTATTTCTCTTGGTCGTCAAAATTTCAATGAAACCTTCAAGCCCGGCCCCGCATCATCCAGCACCAGATGCGCGCCGTGCAATTTGGTCACCGCCGCCACCAGCGACAGCCCCAGACCTGATCCGGGAAATCTTCGCGCCTCATCGAGGCGCACACGGCGGCCGAGCACAGTCTCGCGCTTGTCGGCGGGAATGCCGGGTCCGTTGTCCTCCACGATGACTTCCGGCGCGCTGCCGGATCCATCCAGCAGCACCCGAATGCGGCCCCCGTCCGGCGTGAATTTAATGGCATTGTCGAGCAGATTCGCAAGCGCCTGAGCCAGCAATTGCCGGTTTCCCTGCACCTGCGCTCCGGGTGCCACCGAACTCTCCAACACGATGCCGCGCTCTTCGCTCACGGGCGCATACAGTTCCACCACGCTCGCGACCAGCTCGGATAGATCCACCGGTTCCCGGGCGACCGTGCCGGTTTCCGCAAGCGCGATCCGCAGCAGCGCGTCCAGCGTGCTGCGCATTTGATCCACCTCGGTGGTTACTCTTTCGAGAACGCGCCGCTCGGGCGAGCCCGTCTTGAGCGAGCTCATCGCGCCCTCGGCCGAGGCCTGCAGCCGGTTCAAGGGCGTGCGCAAATCGTGCGCGGCGCTGTCCAGAACCGTACGCATCCCCAGCGTGAGCTGCTCGATCTTGTCGAGCATGGTGTTGATCTCGCGGGCCAGGGTGTTGATCTCATCGTCGGCATCGCGAACCGGCAGGCGTTGCGACAGGTCGCCGCGCATGATTTGCGTGGCCACTGCGGAAATCGCTCCCGCCTGCGCGAGGATGCGTCGTCCCATCCAAAAACCGCCGCCCAGCCCCAGCAGCAAGGTGAGCAACACCGCCGTGATCAGGCCGCGCATCATGAGACTTTTGACGTCTTGCCTTTCCTGCACATCGTGTCCCACCAACATGCGATAGCCGCCGGGCAGCGGAAAGCGCTGTGCGCGCATCTCGTGCTCCCGCGTCTCGTCGCCGAACGGCACGGATACTTTGAACAGAAACCACTTGCCGGCGCTCGCATCGACTTTCGGCCACGCCGGCACATTTCCCGCCACCGGCCGCAACTGCGGGTCCACCATCAGGTACACCGCACCGCGCACGTCCTGGTCTTGCGAGCGCTGTTCGATCAGTTCAATGAAGTCGCTGCGCGAGAGCACCAGCATTTGCTCGCGCAGCCCCTGCACTTCTGCTTCGATCAAGTTCTCGGTGCTGCCGTCGACCACGCGCGAGACGGCAAAATCCACCGCATAGATGAGCGCGGCTGCGCCG
>DATHFW010000028.1:0-9768 GCA_035317945.1 Steroidobacteraceae bacterium
CGTCGAGAGCACCAAGTGACCGGTCAAGCTCGCCTGCACGGCGATTTGCGCCGTCTCCAGGTCGCGAATTTCGCCGACCATGACCACATCGGGGTCCTGGCGCAGAATCGCGCGTAAGCCTCGCGCGAAAGTCATTTCGACTTTGGTGTTCACCTGGGTCTGGCCGATGCCATCGATGTAATACTCGATCGGGTCCTCGACGGTCATGATGTTGCGGGTGTTGTCATTGATGCGCTCGAGGCTGGCGTAGAGCGTGGTGGTTTTCCCCGATCCGGTCGGCCCCGTCACCAAAATGATTCCGTGCGGCTTGTGGATGATTTCATCCATCGTATCCTGAGTGCGCGGGTCCATCCCCAACGAGGTCAATTCGATTCTGCCCGCTTGTTTGTCGAGCAAGCGCAGCACCACCCGTTCGCCGTGCCCGGAGGGCAGGGTGGATACGCGTACGTCCACGGCGCGGCCCGCAATGCGCAGCGAAATTCTGCCGTCTTGCGGCAGGCGGCGCTCCGCAATGTCCAGCTTCGACATGACCTTGATGCGCGAAACCACCAACGGTGCGACGGCGCGCTTGGTCTGCAGCACCTCGCGAAGAACTCCGTCGACGCGAAAGCGAATGACCAGCCTATTCTCATAGGGTTCGATATGGATGTCCGAGGCGTTTTCCTTGACCGCTTGCGTCAGCAAGGCGTTGATCAAACGAATGATGGGCGCTTCATCATCGCTTTCGAGCAAGTCGGAGGATTCGGGGATGTCTTCGGCCAGGTGCGCCAGATCGGTGTTGTCATCCAACCCTTCCAGCATTTGCATCGCCGCGCCGGAGCCCGCTTCATAGGCAACGCGCAGCATGGAGTCGAAGGCCTCGACCGATACGCGCTGCAGCTTCAAGGGAACGCCGACGAAGCGGCGCACCTCCGCCAGGCTTTGCGGGGTCACGCCGGGACGGCAGACCGTGTCGGCCGAGCCATCGGCGATGCCGCGAACCAAGATGCCATGCCGCTTCGCAAACGGAAACGACAGTTTTCGCGGCTGTTCCGGGTCTTGAAGCTCTGCGTTCATGGACGAGGAGTCTCAGGCCGTGGAGCCGCCTCAGGCTGGGGTTGAGGTACGGGCACGGTGAATTGCTGCGGCGGATTCGGCGTCGCTCCCTGCTCGTTCGTTTCCGAGGGCGGGGGCGCCGGCGGCAATGCAATGCCCGATGGGATTGCGGGGATCACCGGCTGCTTCTCGCCCGGCAGCAGCGTGATGTGGCCGTTGGTGATGTTTTGCTGGCTGCGCCGCACGTCGTTGTACCTCGCCTCGCTGGTGCTCTCCGTGGCGTCCGCATCGCGCATGATTCTGGGGCGTATGAAAACCACCAGGTTCTTCTTCTGCCGCGAGCCGCTGCGCGACTTGAACAGATTGCCGATGATCGGGATGGCGCCGAGCCCCGGCACGCGGTCCTCACTCTCGGTGACCGTGTCCGACATCAGGCCGCCGAGGACGATGATGCCGCCGTCCTCGATCAACACGGTGGTCTTGATGGAGCGTTTGTTGGTCGAAATATCCGCCGAATCGGTGAGCTTCGCACCGGGCGAGGAGTCTTCCTGCTCGATCTTGAGCTGCACGGAATTACCCTCGTTGATGTGCGGCGTGACCTTCAATATGGTGCCCACCTCCTCACGTTGGATGGTTTGGAACGGGCTGGACGTGCCGGATACGCTCTGGGTGGTGTTCGAGAAAGAACCGGTGATCAGCGGGATCTCCTGCGTGACTTTCACCTCGGCTTCTTCATTGTTCATGGTGATAATCGAGGGCGTGGAGATGATGTTGCTGCTGCCGTCGCTGCGCAGCGCTTGAATGAGCGCGGCAAACCTGACGCCACTGTTCACGACTCGGCCGATCGCCACGGTGGCGCCGGTGCCCACCGTCGAGCTGCTGAGGGTGGTCGTGCCAGCGATGCCGGGTACGCCCCCGGTTACGCCCGTGGTGGTGGTGCCTTGAGACACGCCTAACGCGGCCGCCGCCAGATCGACGATGCTGGTGCCCGTGCCGGGCAGGTTGATGATGCCGGCCGGCACGGTGGTGTTTCCTTGGCCAAACAACAGCCATTGCACGCCCAGATTCGAGCTCTTATTGACATCGACTTCCACGATGATGGCTTCAACTTGAACCTGTGCGCGGCGGATGTCGAGCTTGTCGATGACGCCCATCAATGACCGCATGATTTTCGGCGGCGCCGTGATAACGAGTGCGTTGGTCGCGACATCGGCCCAAATCGTGACGCTGGCGTCGACATTTGAGCCGCCGCCACCCTGGCCGCCCGGCGCTGCGATGGGCGGGCCGCCTTGTGCCTTGGCAGAAGCGGTGGCCTGACCTTTGAGCTTGTCGGCGATTTTCTCGGCATCGGCGTAGCGCAGGTAACGGACTTGGATATCGCCGCCCGAGGCCATGGGCGTATCCATGTTGATAACCAGCGCCTTGAGTCGCAGGCGCGCCGAGCGCTCTCCGGTCAACAGAATGCTGTTGGTGCGCTCATCGGCGACGATCTTGACGATGGCGCCGCCGGCTTCGGCGCCCGCGCCCTGATTCAAGGAGTTGACGATGCGCACCACATCGGCGGCGCCGGCGTTGTGCAGCGGGATGACCTCGATGGGCTCATCGCCGCTTTCATCCATGCGCTGGATGATGCGCACCACTCGGCTCACGTTGCTGGCGCGATCGGAAATAATCAACATGTTGCCGCCTGGATAAGCGGCGAGGTGTCCGTAGGTCGGAATCAAAGGCCGCAGCATCGGCACCAGCTGCGCGGCGCTGACATTCTTCAAGGTCACGATCTGCGTCACGATTTCATCGGATGTCGAACTCACATTGTTCGGCAGGTCATTGGCAGGCAGTTGTCGCAGGTCCGTATTGGGTACGATCTTGATGACTTTGCCGGACGGCACGGCGACATAACCGTACACCTGCAGCACCGCCAAGAAGGCCTCATAAAATGCCGCCGGCGACATCGGAGTCGCGGACACCATGGTGACTTTGGCGTTGACCCGCGGGTCAATGATGAAATTCTTGCCGGTCACTTCGCCGACGGCCTGGATGATTTGACCCAGGTCCGCATCCTTGTAGTTCGGCGTGATGGTCGCGCCTTCCTGAGGCTTCGGCTGCTGCGGAGCGGCGGGTAGCATCACCGACACCAGCAAGCTCGATAGCGCCATTACCGCGGCAATCTTGCGTTTGGATTGAAATTCAGTCGAGTTAGGTGTCATGGGTGCTCGCATGTTGAACGGCTTCGACCGCCGCTGACGCTATTCGTTTGAATTTTCATTGGGATTGTTGGGTGGTGGTGGCGTGGCGCCGGGGGGCGAGGGCGTCGAGCCGGGGTTTGGCTCGCTTTCCAAATCCTTGGTCGCCTGCGCCGCTACCTGTGCGATGTTCAATGTAATGTCCTGTTTTTGACCGCCGCGTTCGATGGTCACCGTGACGTGATCGGAGGTCTGAATCGTGTTGAAGACATCCTGACTGCGTTGCGGATCATCCAACGGCGTACCGTTGATGGCGGTCACCAAATCTCCCGACTTCAGGCCCAGCTTGCTGAAAATCGCGCGATTTCGTCCAGGATAAGCGCGAAAGCCTCTCAGTTTGCCCGCGGCGTTGTCGAACGAGGCCACGGTTCGCATCACTTGGTCAAGAATGCTGGGGTCCTGCGCAACCATGCGCCGTATGTTGTCGACGGCCGCAGTCGTGCGGGGGTCGGACCCGGGGCGGCGTAAGGCAGAAACCGAGCGCCCGGCAGACGGCGGTAGCTGGCGCGGCAGCAGCAGCGTTTCCAGCGCGCCCCCTCGATCCAGAATGACGTGATCGAGGTAGACCGAATGCAACGACGCGCCGCCGATGTGCTCGCCGACCGAATAGACCTTCGAGGCACTGCCGGCGTCGCTGATGATCGCCACCCCGCGCTTCGGGTCTTGGGTGGCAATCGTACCGGCAAGCAACAGATTGGCGGAGCTTTGCGGCGCGTTTTCCGGGTCTTGAGTCGATGGGTCGGCCACCGCCACTCCGAACAAATGGGCCGAAACCACCGTTTGGATGTCCACTCCGGAAGGCTGCGCTCGGGGCGCGGAAGTCGTGACAATCGGTTGCGGCGACTTCAAGGGCTTGGAAATGAACGCATAACCGATTTGCAGCAACTGCAGCAGGATCAGCGCGGCAAACACCAGCGACACCAGCTTGGGTCCTTGGGCTTGTAGCCGGGACAACCATTCATTTTTTGAGTGCGTATCGAGCATTTAAGGTGTTTAAACGTCGTGACGTTAGTCGCGTGCGAAGGCCAGCCCGTCACCCGCGGTGGTAACCGTGGCGGCAATCATACGGGCTCTGCGCTTGGACGCTCAAGCATTTGTTTTTGCTTGTTAAAGTAAAGTGACAGTGAATGGCGACACTCGTTGGAAAATATGCCCCGGCAGCGCATTTAATGGATCCCCGCGGCGAGGTTCGGCTTTCATGTCTTGTAAAGCGCCCAAACGCGCCCTATAAACTGATTACTCATGAGTGACATTGAACGCGGGCGGGATGGAACGAGCTTAATCGTCGAGGAAGCGGCGCCCAAGCTCAAAAGACCGCCTCTGTATCAAGTAGTTCTGATAAATGACGACTACACTCCCATGGAGTTCGTGGTCGACATCCTGCAGCGGTTCTTCGCAATGGACCGTACCAAAGCAACTCGGGTTATGCTGGAGGTCCATACCAAGGGCAAAGGAGTCTGTGGCGTCTTCACTTATGAAATTGCAGAGACCAAGGTGGCTCAAGTAATCGCGTATGCGCGACAACATCAGCATCCGCTGATGGCAACGCTAGAAGAGGCGTAAAGTGCTAAGTCAAGAACTGGAATTTTGCTTGAATGATGCGTTTGCCGGTGCGCGCGAGGCGCGGCATGAATTTATGACCGTGGAGCACTTGCTGCTCGCGATCGTAGACACCCCCAAGGTACGGGAAATCTTGAAGTCTTGCGGCGCGGACACCGCCAAGCTCAAAACCGAACTCAAACAATTTATCGACCAGACCACGCCGCGTTTGCCCACCGGCGAGGACCGGGACGTGCAGCCCACTCTGGGGTTTCAGCGGGTCCTGCAAAGGGCCGTGTTTCACGTCCAATCGAGCGGCAAGAAAGAAGTCACGGTGGCCAATGTGCTGGTGGCGATCTTCAGCGAAAAACAATCCCACGCGGCGTACCTGCTCAGCATGCAGGATGTCTCGCGCCTGGACGTGGTCAATTTCATCGCGCACGGCTTGTCCAAGGCTGGAGGCGAGGAGCGCAGTGAACGGGACGATAGCTCTGCCTCACCCGATGCCGAGCGCGAGGGCGAGGGCAGCGGCAACGCCTTGGAGAAATATGCGACGAATCTGAACGACTCGGCGCGCAAGGGCAAGATCGATCCTTTGATCGGCCGCAAGCTGGAGGTCGAACGCACCATCGAGATTCTGTGCCGGAGACGCAAGAACAACCCCCTCTACGTGGGTGAGGCCGGTGTCGGCAAGACGGCGATCGCGGAAGGACTGGCCCGCATGATCGTCGAGAATCAAGTGCCGGACGTGCTGTTGGATGCCACCATCTATTCGCTCGATATGGGCTCGCTGGTGGCGGGAACCAAGTACCGGGGCGACTTCGAGAAGCGTCTGAAGGCCGTGCTGGCCGAGGTCAAGAAGCAGCCGGGCGCAATTCTGTTCATCGATGAGATTCACACCGTCATCGGTGCCGGGGCGGCTTCCGGCGGCGTGATGGATGCCTCCAATTTGATCAAGCCGGCGCTTGCCAACGGCGATTTGCGCTGCATCGGATCGACCACGTACAACGAGTACCGCGGGATATTCGAGAAGGATCACGCGCTGGCGCGGCGTTTCCAGAAGATCGATATCACCGAGCCGTCCGTGCAAGACACCGTGGATATTCTGCGCGGCTTGAAATCGCGCTACGAAGAGCATCACGGCATCAAGTACGAGGATGATGCGCTGCGTGCGGCGGCGGAGCTGGCTGCCAGGCATATCAACGACCGGCACATGCCGGACAAGGCCATCGACGTCGTCGATGAGGCCGGAGCGAATCTGCGCCTACAACCGGTCGAGAAACGCGCGCAGTCCGTCACGGTGACGCAGATTGAAAATGTCGTGGCGCGCATCGCGCGTATTCCGCCGAAGAATGTCTCGATGTCCGATCGCGACGTGCTGAAGAATTTAGAGCGCAATTTGAAACTGACGATATTTGGCCAGGACAAGGCCATCGAGGCGTTGTCGGCGGCCATTAAAATGTCCCGCTCCGGTCTCGGCGATCAGCGGCGGCCGGTGGGCTCCTTCCTGTTCTCCGGCCCCACGGGCGTCGGCAAGACCGAGGTGACCCGGCAGCTGGCGATTGCCATGGGCGTGGAATTCGTGCGCTTCGACATGTCGGAGTACATGGAACGTCACACGGTGTCGCGCTTGATCGGCGCGCCGCCGGGCTATGTCGGTTTCGATCAGGGCGGCCTGTTGACCGAAGCGATCGCCAAGCATCCGCACTGCGTGCTGCTGCTCGATGAAATCGAGAAGGCGCATCCGGACGTGTTCAATCTGCTATTGCAGGTAATGGATCATGGCACGCTCACCGACAACAACGGCCGCAAGGCCGATTTCCGCCACGTCATCATTGTGATGACCACGAACGCGGGAGCATTCGAGATGAGCCGGCCGAGCATTGGATTCACCCAGTCGGACTCCGGCGCCGACGGCATGGAGGCGATTCGCCGGCTGTTTTCCCCGGAGTTCCGCAATCGACTGGATGCCGTCATTCAGTTCGGCAGCCTGGATCAGGACACCATCGAGCGGGTGGTCGACAAAATCCTGGTCGAGGCGGAGGCTCAGCTCGAACAGAAGGGCGTGTCGATTTCCGTGGACGAGCCGGCGCGGCGCTGGATCGCGAAGCGCGGCTACGATCCGAAGATGGGTGCGCGGCCCATGGCGCGCATCATCCAGGAGTTCATCAAGCGTCCGCTGGCCGAAGAGCTGCTCTTTGGCAAGCTCGTGAATGGCGGTCACGTCGAGGTGACCTTGAGCGAGGACGGCGAGAAGCTCAAGCTGGAAACACATGCCGCGGATCCGAAGCCGGCACTGCTGTCGCACCAGGACAGCACTTCTTAGGCGCTGCGCGCCACCTTTAAGCGGGGTCGAAGCGACCCCGCTCTTGAAGGTTTCGGAGGGCTCGGGAGAGCTGCCAAGCTGTTTCAGCGACCCCGGTAGACGATGCGACCCTTGGTTAAATCGTAGGGAGTCATCTCCACGGTGACTTGGTCGCCGGTTAAGATTCGGATGTAGTTTTTGCGCATCTTGCCTGAGATATGTGCGGTAACTACATGGCCGGTCTTGAGTTTGACGCGAAATGTCGTATTGGGCAAAGTCTCAACGACCTCGCCCTCGAATTGAATGGCCTCTTCTTTTGACATGCGTCCTTGTGGTATGCGTGAACCGCGCGCATTGTGCATAAAGCACCCTCAATTTACTAGCCTTGCGGAATCCTTCAGGTTGGTTGCTGGGGTTCATTGGGCCATTTGCCCTGGGGAGCGCGGCTGGCGTACTGGCTCAGCAACCGGGCAAACTCGTTGCGCGAGACCTCGCGGGCGCCGAAGCCCGCCAGATGCGCACTGGCGACCTGGCAGTCGATCAGCTTGATGTCGCGTGCGCGACACTCATCCACCAAGCGCGCCAAGGCCACTTTTGAGGCATCGCGTTCGCGGCTGAACATGGATTCACCAAAGAATACCTGCCCCAGCTGAATGCCGTACAAGCCCCCGGCAAGGCTGTCATCCCGATAGGTCTCGACCGAGTGTCCGAATCCGAGTTCGTGCAGACGGTCGTAGGACTCGATCATTTCCGCGTTCAGCCACGTCTCGGGACCTGAGCGGCGCGGCGCGGCGCAAGCGCGGATCGTGGCCGCGAAAGCCAGATCGACACGGGTCGTGAACGGGCCATGGCGCAAGGTTTTGCTCAGGCTTCTTGAACATTTGAATTCAGCTGGAAACAGGACCATGCGCGGGTCCGGCGACCACCACAGGATGGGTTGTTGCGCTGAATACCAGGGAAACACCCCGCGCTCGTAGGCCGCGAGCAGCCGGGTCGGGCTCAAATCGCCACCCGCGGCGAGCAGCCCCGGCGGCTCGCGCAATGCCTGGTCCAAGGGCGGAAACCAATTCGGATCCGCCTGCTCCCCCAGCCAAACGAGTCTGCTCAGAGTCGCAGCTCCTCATCGGGCGTGCGGTGGTACGGGACGTGCTCATTGACCGCGGCGGCATAGTTGTCGACGCCGCGAGCTTCGCGCTGGGCGTAGTCGCGAATCGCCGCCGCAAATCGCCGGTCGGCGATGTAATGCGCGGAGTGCGTCAGGGTGGGGACGAATCCTCGCGGGACTTTGTGCTCGCCTTGAGTTCCCGGTTCGAAGCGCTGCAGCTTCTTTTCGATGCAGTACTCGATCCCCTGGTAGTAGCAGGCCTCGAAATGCAAGCTGTGAAAGTTGCCGCCGGCTCCCCAGTAGCGTCCGTACAGCGCCTCGCTGCCCACGAAGAAAATGGCCACGGCAATCGGTTCGGCCCCCACGCGCGCCACTTTGAGCATGAGTTCGTCGGGCATCGCGGCGCTCACGCGCTTGAAAAAATCCAGGTTCAGGTAGGGCTCGTGGCCGTGACGATGAAACGTATCGGCATAGAATTCATAGACGACGTCCCACAGCGAAGCGGTCATGTCGCCCCCGTGCAGGGTGTCGAATTCGATGCCGGCCTCGGCGACGCGCCGACGCTCGCGTTTGGCTTTCTTGCGCTTCTCGGCGGTGAAAGTCGCCAGGAACGACTCGAAGGATTCGTAGCCATGGTTGTACCAATGAAACTGACAGTCGCGACGCAGGATCAGCCCGGCGCGATCGAGATCGGCAGCGGTTTCGTCGGTCGGGAACAGCACGTGCCAGGAGGACAGTTGTTCGCTTCGCGCATAGTCCAGCGCCGCGCGCACCACGCTCTTGGTGATGGCCTTGGCATCGACGTCAGGACCCACGAGGACACGGGGTCCCGAAACGGGCGTGAACGGCACCGCCGTCAGCAATTTCGGATAGTAGTTAAGACCGTGTTGCGCGTAAGCGCCGGCCCAAGAAAAATCGAACACGAACTCGCCGCGGGAGTGCGCCTTGCGGAACAGCGGCATGGCCGCCGCAGGCACACCTTTGGCGTCCTCGACGATGAGATGCCGGGGGGTCCAGCCGGTGCGGGCGGCGGCGCATCCGGATTGCTCCAATGCCAGGAAGAATTCGTGGCGCAGAAAAGGCTGTGCAGTTCCCGCCAGCGCGTTCCAGCTTCGCGCGTCGATCTGCGCGATGCTCTCGAGGATTCGCGCCGGCCGAAAGGTCACGCGTGGGCAGCGCGCGGTTTGACGTGGGTCTCGGCCTCAATTCGTTCTAGGTATTTATCGGCGTCGAGTGCCGCCATGCACCCGGTGCCGGCCGAGGTAACGGCCTGGCGATAGACGTGATCGGCCACATCGCCGGCCGCGAAGACTCCCGCAACGCTGGTACCGGTGGCGCCGCCTTCGCTGCCGCCCTTGACCACGATATATCCGCCGCGCATGTCCAATTGTTGATCGAAGAGCTGGGTATTCGGTACATGGCCGACGGCAATAAATACCCCGTCGACCTTGATGGAGCGGGTGGCGCTGCCGCCCGCGGCCATAAGACGCGCGCCGGTGACCCCCGAGTCATCGCCCAGTATCTCGTCTATCGTGTGATTC
>DATHFW010000029.1:0-6976 GCA_035317945.1 Steroidobacteraceae bacterium
TCACGATGCGATCAATAAAATGCTGCGTCCTCGCAAGGGCGCGCGCTTGACCGCCATTACCTCGGGCGGCGCCATACCCGACAATGCCGACTATCGCGTGATGCTCGAGCCGGAATCCATCATCGTCGGCTCGGTGAACGAGGACTTCGCGGTCGAGAGCTTGCAGGGCGATATATTCCAGCTCGGCAACACATCCTATCGAATCCTGCGCGTGGAGCGCGGTACGGTGCGTGTCGAGGACGCCCACGGTCAGCCGCCGTCGATTCCGTTTTGGCTGGGCGAAGCGCCTGGACGAACAATGGAACTGTCCTCGGCGGTTTCGAATCTGCGCATGGAGGTGGAGCAGCGCCTGGGGAGCGAGCCGCCTGCGGCGCTCGAGTGGTTGATTGCAGCGGTGGGACTCGATGAGGTCTCCGCGATGCAAATCGTGCAATACCTCAGTGCGGGTAAAGCGGCGCTCGGCACGCTGCCGACTCTGGACACCGTGGTCTTCGAGCGCTTCTTCGACGAGTCCGGCGGCATGCAGCTGATCATTCACTCGCCGTTCGGTTCCCGTGTAAACCGGGCCTGGGGCTTGTCTCTGCGCAAGCGCTTCTGCCGCACCTTCAATTTCGAGTTGCAGGCCGCGGCAACCGAGGATCACATCGTGCTGTCGCTCACGCATGCGCACAGTTTTGAGCTGGCGGAGGCGGCGCGCTATCTGAATTCGAATTCCGTACGCCACGTGCTCATTCAGGCGCTATGCGCGGCGCCCATGTTCGAGGTGCGCTGGCGCTGGGATGCGGGAATTGCTCTGGCACTGCCGCGCTTTCGCGGCGGCAAGAAAATTCCGCCGCAGATTGCGCGCATGAACGCCGAAGATCTGCTGGCCTCTGTGTTTCCGGACCAGGTCGCCTGCGCCGAGAACCTGCCGGGCGAGATCGAAGTGCCGGATCATCCCTTGGTGAGGCAGACGATTCGCGATTGCCTCGAAGACGCGATGGACATCGATGAGTTCGAAACGCTGCTCCGCAGACTGGAAAGCGGCGATATCCGCGTCGTCGCAAAGGACCTGACGGAACCGTCGCCCTTGGCGCTCGAGGCACTGTCTGCGCGGCCGTACGCCTACCTTGACGATGCCCCGCTCGAGGAGCGGCGCACCCAGGCAGTCATGAGCCGCCGGTGGTTGGACCCCACCGAGGCGGCCGACATCGGCAAACTCGACCCGGAAGCGATCGCACGCGTCCGTTCCGAGGCGTGGCCCGATGCCGGCACGCCGGATGAACTGCACGACGCACTGCTGTGGCTCACTTTCATGACGGAGGCAGAGAGCCGATCCAATGGCTCTTGGCCGGCGTTGATGGAAGATCTGGCTCTGCAGAACCGGGTCGTGCGAATGCCGCTAAAAAATGGCGCCGTTTGGGCAGCGGCCGAGAGGCGCGCGCTCTTCGAGTCGCTCGATGACTCGCTGGTCGAAGTGGTGCGCGGCAGGCTGGAAGGCTTGGGCCCCGTGACCGCGGGCCAGATCGCCGGCTCCTTAGGCTCGAGCGAAGCGGCCGTCAACAGCGCGTTGATCGCCCTGGAGGCGGAAGGATTCGCGATGCGCGGCCGGTTCACCGGCGACTCTCCGCAAGAGGAGTGGTGCGAAAGACGATTGTTGGCACGCATTCATCGCTACACAGTGAAGCGATTGCGGGCCGAGATCGAACCGGTGCCGGCACGCGATTTCCTGCGCTTCTTGTGCGAGTGGCAACGTGTGCTGCCGGGCGCACGGATGCAAGGACCGGACGCATTGGCTGCGATCCTGGCGCAGCTCGAGGGATTCGAGTCCCCGGCGGGTGCATGGGAAACCGAAGTGTTGCCCGCGAGAATCACCGAGTACGAGCAGCAGTGGTTGGATGAACATTGCCGTGCCGGACGGTTCGTTTGGACGCGGTTGGCGACGCGCGGCACGCGCGGCGATGAGGCGGCTGCGCGCGGTGCGTCGCCGGTTCGCTCCACGCCCATCGTCTTGCTGGCAAGGCGCAATGTGCCGTTTTGGTCGATGTTTGCGGATCAATCGGATTCGAAGCTGCTGACTTCCAGAGCGCAGGCAGTCGCGGACTTCATCCGCGAGCAGGGCGCTTCTTTCTTCGATGAGATCCAAGAACATGTAGGGATGTTGCCTTCCGAAGCCGAGGAAGCGTTGTCGGAATTGGTGGCGGTGGGCCTGGTGAACTCGGACAGCTTCGCCGGACTGCGCGTGCTCCTGATGCCGAGCGGGCGGCGCGGCGGCCGATCAAACTCCTACGCGGTGCGCCACAAGCGGCGCTTGGCGCTGTTCGGCATGGCGGATGCGGGCCGCTGGGCGCTGGTGCGCCGCCTAAGCGCGCAGTCTGCGGAGCGCAAGGATGAGGCGGTGGAACAGATCGTGCGCACGCTATTGCGCCGCTGGGGTGTGATTTTTTGGAAATTACTCACGCGTGAGGCCGATTGGTTGCCGCCGTGGCGCGACATCTTGAGTTGCTGCCGCAGATTGGAGGCGCGCGGCGAGATTCGCGGCGGCCGTTTCGTCGCGGGATTCTCCGGCGAGCAATTCGCGACGTCCGAAGCGATCGGACTGCTGCGCGACGTGCGCCGCAAGCCGCCGACCGACACCTATGTATCGTTCTCGGCGGCCGATCCGCTCAATTTAATCGGTATTCTCACGCCTGGAGTGCGATTGGCGTCGCTTGCCGGCAATCGATTGCTGTTCAGAGACGGCTTGCCCGTGGCCACCTTGGCCGCCGGCGAGATTCAGTACCTCGAAGAATTGCAGCCGAAAGATCAGTGGGAGGCGCAAGTTGCGTTGCTGCGCCGGCATGTACCCGTGGCGCTTGATGAATTGGAATCGCCTCCGGCAGAGTAAGGGCTGCGAATCGATCCCGGGTTATTTTGCGGTGGCCTGGGAGGCGTCCCAACCGCCGCCCAAGGCCTCGATCAGCGCCACACTGGCTTGCAGCCGGGTCGACAGCACCGACAGGGCCGTTTCCTCTGCGGCTAATCGCGTGGTCTGGGCGGTGATGACGCTGCTGTAGGGGACCGTTCCGGCCTTGTACTGATTGAGCGTCAGCGCCTCTGCTTCGCGCGCTGCTTTGACAGTTTCATCTTCGATCACGCCTTCTTGCTCGAGCACGCGCAGCGTCACAATTTCATCCTCGACCTGTTGAAAGCCCGCGAGCACCGTTTGGCGGTAGTTATCAACCGTTCCTTCGTAGGCTGCGCGGGCGCCGCGTACCTGGGCGCGCACCAGTCCGCCGTCGAACAAGGTTTCCGCCAGCGCCGGTCCCACAGACCAAATGCGATTGGAACTGTTAATCAGGCGGCTGAACGTACTGTTCGAATATTGATTCTGGCCGCTCAAGGTCAGATCCGGAAAGTATCCGGCTTTGGCGACGCCGATTTGCGCATTCGCCGCCGCCATCCTGCGCTCCGCTTCCGCGACGTCGGGCCGCCGTTCCAGCAGCGTAGAGGGAACGCCGGCAGGAACCGTGGGCACGTCGCTTCGCATGGTCGAGGGCGCAAGAGAAAATTCCGCCGGCAGTTTGCCGATCAGCACCGCCACGGCGTGCTCGAGGATGGCCCGCTGAATCTTGGCATTCACCTGCTGCGCTTGACTGCCCAGCAATTGGGTTTGTGCAGTGACAACATCGGCGCGGGCGGCAACGCCGAATTTGTAGCGGCTCTCCGTGATGTGCAGCGATAGAGTTTCCGCTTCCACCGTGTCGTCCAGCAGCTTTTGCAACTGATCCTGCGCCCGCAACATGAAGTAGTCCGTGGCCAGCTCTGCCTGCGCGGAGAGCCGCGCCGCGGCCAATGCCGCGGAGCTGGCTTGCGCTGAGGCGACATTGCTTTCGGTGTTGCGCCGAATGCGGCCCCAGATGTCGATGTCCCAATTGGCCGACACGCCCGCCGTGACCGTATTTTGCGTGCGCGACGTAGTGCCGGCTATGCCTGCGCCATTGGTCGTTATGCCCGAACCGCCCTCGCGCTGTGCGCCCACGTTCGCGGCAATCGTCGGCCAGAATCCGGCGCGCGCCTGCGAGACCAGCGCCCGCGACTGCTCGAAGGCGGCCTCGGCCGCTTTCACCGTTTGATTGGAAATGTCGATCTGTGCTTCCAGACCATCGAGCACCTCGTCATTGAAGATCTTCCACCACGGGCCGCGCGACAGTACGTCATTCGGTTCGCTGGGTTTCCAATCGCCGGATTCTTTATAGCTCGCGGTCGTATCGAATTGCGGGCGATGATAGTCAGGCCCGACGGCACAGGCCGCGGCAAGCGCACTCGCGCCGGCTATGCAAAAACCGCGAAGCAATGAATTCATCAGGTACCCGCTCCCAAGGGGAGGCCCGGACTGCTCGGCCCGCGCCCTTCGTTGATATTTTGCCGCGGCGAGTACATGCCCTGCTTGAGATGCTTCCAGTAACGGCGCAGGTACAAGTAGATGACCGGTACGGTATATACCGTGAGCAGTTGGCTGACGATGAGCCCGCCGACAATGGCTATGCCTAAGGGCCGGCGCATCTCGGTGCCGTCACCGGTGGCAATCGCCAGAGGCACCGCGCCTGCGATAGCGGCGCAAGTCGTCATCATGATGGGCCTGAAGCGCAGCGAACAGGCATGCTCGATGGCGCGGAACGGATCCATTCCCATGGTGCGCTCGGCCTCGAGCGCGAAGTCGACGATCATGATGGCGTTTTTCTTCACGATTCCGATCAGCAACAGAATCCCTAAAAACGAGATCATGCTGAATTCAGTGCCGGTTGCCATGAGAGCGAGTTGCGCACCGAGTCCGGCCGAGGGCAGCGTCGAGAGAATGGTCAATGGTTGACTATAGCTTTCGTACAGCATGCCCAGGACCACGTATATCGCGGCGATTGCCGCCAACAGCAGAAGCGGGGTGTTGCCGATGCTTTGCTGGAACAAACGTGCGGTGCCGTAGGCGCCGCCGGTGATGCTTATCGGGATGTGGATATCGGCCATTTTCTTTTTAATGGCGTCTTGAGCCGTGCCGATGGAGACGCCCTCCGGCAGATTGTAGGAGATGGATGTGGAAACCGACGTGCCTGTGTGATTCACGGACACGGGTGTGGTGCCGGTGGTGAAATGGCTGAACGCCGAGAACGGCACCATGGTTTCCTGCGCGACGCTGACGGCCGACCCCGTCGACGTGTTGCCGCGCCCCGAATTGGCCAGGGAATTCGCAGCCAGATTTCGCGCCACATCTTCCGCCACTGAGACACTGGAGGAAGCGGTCGCGGGCTTGAGGATGGTCGTCCCGGCAACCGGCTGGGAAGACTGCGTTCCGCTCACCGCACCGCCGGAAGTGCTGACGTAAAGCTCCTTGAGTATCTCAGGGTTCTGCCAATATTCCGGCGCCACTTCCATGACGACATGGTATTGCTGCGGACTGAATGGATTGTAAATGGTCGACACTTGCGCCTGGGCGAAGGCGTCGCCCAGTGCATTATCGATTTGAATTTCCGTAAGCCCCAGTCGCGATGCGCTGTCGCGATCGACGACGACGTCGGTCTCGATGCCGCCCGGCTGCAAATCGGTATCGACATCGGTGATCTGAGGCAGGTCCTGCAGGGCCGCTCGAAGTTTTTGCGACCAGACGCGCAGTTCGGTCAAGTCATCGCCCAGCAGCGTGTATTGGTATTGTGCATTGGCCGAACGGCCGCCGCCGCCGCCGATGTCCTGAACAGCCTGTAGAAACGTCGCCACCCCGGTAACCCTGGCGAGTTTGGGCCGCAGCCGGGCGATCACTTGATCGGCAGAAATGTTCCGCACCTTCAAGGGTTTCAGGGCTACCGTGACATTGGCGCTCGCGCCGCCGCCGCCGGAGGGACCGAAGCCGCCTGCGCCCACGGAACCGGTCACGGTGCTCACCGCAGGATCGGCTTGAATGATGGCCGCGACCTCCTGCAGCTTACCCTTCATCAATTGAAACGAACTGGACGCGTCGCCGCGAATGCCGCCCTGCAATTGGCCGGTATCTTGCTGCGGAAAAAATCCCTTCGGAATGACGATGTATAGTCCGATGTTGAGTGCGATCGTCAGCCAGAATATCGACACCATGATCCGCCGATGGCGCAGCGCCCAGTCCAATGTCTTTGCGTAGTTGCGGCGAAGCTGCTCGAAGCCGCTTTCGAAGGCGCGGGCGAATCGCGAGAGTGTCTGGCCCCGCTGACTCTTCAGCAGCAGCGAGCACATCATCGGCGTCGTGGTCAGCGAGATGACCAACGAGATCAGGATGGAAACCGATAACGTCGCCGAGAACTCGCGAAAAATCCGCCCGAGAACGCCGCCGGTCAACATGAAAGGAATGAAGACGGCGACCAGCGACAGGCTCATGGAAAGAACGGTGAAGCCGACCTCTTGCGCGCCGAGAAATGCCGCCCGAGTCCGAGTCATGCCGTCTTCTATGTGGCGCGTGGTATTTTCCATGACCACGATGGCGTCGTCGACCACGAATCCGGTCGCGACCGTGAGTGCCATCAGCGAGTAGTTGTCCAGTGTGTATCCCAGCAGGTACATGGCGCCGAATGTGCCTATCAGCGACACGGGCACCACGATGGCGGGGATGAGCGCAGCGCGATAGCTGTTCAAAAAAATGTAGACCACCAAAATGACAAAGGCCACCGCCAGCATGAGCGTCTGTTCAACCTGGCGCACCGAGGCTCGAATCGTGATTGAGCGGTCGAAACTGACGATCAGATCGATCTTGGGATCGATCTCGGTCTTGAGGATGGGCAACGCTGCCTTGACGGCATCGACGGTTTCGATGATGTTGGCGCCCGGTTGCTGCGTAACTGTTACGAATACGGCCGGCCTGCCGTTATACAGCCCATAGGTGCGAATGTTCTCGGTAGCGCCATCCTGCATATCGAGCACGGTCGCGACGTCGCCCAGACGCACCGTTGCACCATTGCGGTTCGCGATGATCAGGTTGCGATAGGGCCCGGCATCCCGG
>DATHFW010000030.1:0-12494 GCA_035317945.1 Steroidobacteraceae bacterium
GAGCATGACCGTACCCAAAATCCATGGCGCAGTGCTGAGACGCAACATAATCCAATGTCCATGCGAACCTTAAGGGCTCGCAGTCTCGCTTGCCGCCGCGAGGCTTCGCCGTCACTCACGTCGCAGAATAGGAATCTGCGACTCGCGCATGCCGCTTATGTAAATGCAATCCGTGCGTCATGCCGCGCGGCAGGTCCTCGGCGTGATGCACAGCGGCAACCAAGGTCAGGCGCCGGCGCATCAGGCGCTCCAGCAATCGCTTCATCAGCGCCCGTTGCTTAGGGTCGAGCCCGGTGAGCGGCTCGTCCAGCAATAAAATCTGTGCATCGGCCGCCATGGCGCGGGCGATCAATGCGCGGCGCAATTGTCCATAGGACAATTCACCCGGCCGCCGCTTTGCCATGCTCAACAACTTGAAGAACTTGAGCCAGCGGCGCGCAATTCTCAGGTCCGCTGTAGTCGGCGCGTCGTTGAGTCCGATGCTGGCATGGCGGCCGCTCGCGACCAATTCCATAATGTTGACGTCCGCTGAAAAAGTGCTGTGCAGTTCGGGAGACACATAGCCGACGCGGCGCTTCCAGTCCATGATCGGCGTTCCTTGCGGAAACCCCGGCCGCTCAATTTGTCCGCCCAGCGCCGGCGATAGATCGCCGTAGAGAAGTTTCAGAAAACTGGATTTTCCTGCACCGTTCGCGCCGAACACCGACCAATGTTCGCCGCGCCGCAGCTGCCAATTCAGATCGCGCAGCACCGCACGGTACTCGACGTACAAATCCACATGCGACAGCCGCAGGAGCACGGGACCCGATCGCGACGCTGTGTTCTCCAGAGGCCCGCGGTGCGGCGCGGCTTGCCGATACTCACCGGCACTCGCCTTCAATCGTTCCTGGTCGGCGCGCTCGAGCCGCCTGACGATGCGAATCCGCCCGTCCGACAGTTCTATTAGAGAGCGCGTTCCCGGCGGCACATCCATGGCCCGATGCGCCGTTGCAATCCAGGATTGACCGCGGCGGCGCGCCGCGCTGAGCACCGCATCGATGCGCCGCCGGTAGTTCGCGTCCAAGCCGTTGTAGAGTTCATCCAAGAGCAGCCAGTCCGGAACTTGCACCAGCGCCCGCGCCAATAGCACCAGACGTTTTTCGCCATACGACAACGATAAAAACGGGCGCGTTGCGATGCGCTGCAGGCCGCAGGCCCGCAGCATCGTGCTCACCCGCCTGGCTTCGGCCCGCGCAATGGGCGCGAGCAGTAAATCAGTCCGATGCAGACCGGTCGCAACCACGTCCCGCACCGGCAAGTTCCAACCATAGCGGGCATATTTGTCCTGCCGCTCGCCGCCAATGTAGGCAATGCGCAGCTTCGCCTCGAGCAACTCGATCGTCCGGCGGCCCAAGCGAAAGATGCGCGCGGCTTTCTCGCGCACCGCGGCCTGGGCTCGCGCGGGCGTCGGCCAAACGTCGCCGCTGATGAGCTTGAGGAGTTGCGTCTTGCCGGCGCCGTTGTGGCCGAGCAGTGCCCAGCGTTCACCCGGTCGCAGCTGCCAGGTGATGTCGCGCAATACCCATTTGTCGCCGCGCCGCACGCTCAACGAGCGCAGCGACACGGCAAGTCCGGCCTTCATGTCCCAGCGGATGGGCGGAGCTGCCAGATCCCGTTGCGCTCGCTGACCACGGCCTGGCGTGCCAGCTTGATCAGATGCGCCTCCAACGTGAGCCGCGCCCATTGATGGCGATCGGCCGGCACATCGTCGTAAACCACCGGCGTCAGCGCGTCGAGGTTGGCTTCGCGCAATCCGGCCAGGCTGCGCAGTACCTTGTCCTCGCGTGCGAGGCGATGCGCGCGCAGCGCTTCGAGCACTTGTTTTCCCTGATCCATCAGATCGCCGTGCCCGGGAGCGATTTTCTCGAAGTCATAGGCAAATAATTTGTCGATCGAGCTCAAATAGGCGGTCATGTCGCCGTCAGGGGGCAGAATAACCGGCGATACGCCCTCGAGCACGTGATCGCCCGTGATCAGCAGCCGTTCCCTTCCCAAGAAGTAGCACACGCAGTTCGACGCATGGCCGGGGGTGTGGATTGCGATCAATTCGCAGTCGCCCAAGCCCAAGCGTTCAGCGTCCGCCGGTTGATGATGCGGCACAAAGGTCTCGTCCTGGCGCCCGTCGCGGGGCGGCGGCAATCCGATGACTTGCGCGCCGCTGCGCCGGGCAAGCTCTGCCGTCAGCGGCGAGTGGTCGCGATGAGTATGCGTCACCACGACCCATCGAATCGGCGCGCCCGCAGCCGCCAGAATGGATTCCAAGTGGCGCGAATCGTCGGGTCCCGGATCGACCACGGCAATCTCGCGCTCGCCCAGCAGGTACGTGTTCGTGCCCGGCCCGGTCATCATACCGGCGTTGCCGGCCACGATGCGGCGCACGCCTTGAGCCAAGGTGATGGTTTTGCCCGGAGTGAGTTGAGATCTAGCGTGCAATGGCCAACATGATACATCGGCAATCATTAAATTTTTCCACCGGCCTGCGGGCGGTCGCCGCAGCGGGCGCATTTTTGAGCGGAATTCATGTGTCGGTGATCTTCGTCGCACTTTGAGATAGTTGCGATGGCCGAAAGAGCCGCTACACTGGTGGTCATGTCTAAGTCGCCGAATGCCAGACGTATAGGAGGACCTCTCTCCTGGGATCAGCTTTCGCGCCCCGATGCCGAACAGTGTCAGCGATTCTTGGCTGAATCACTTTCATTGTTGTTGGGGGATGTGCTACGCGCCATTTTGTCCGATGCCAGCCCGGCCGTGGCCGCGGAAGAGTCGGCCATCGAGCGCTATCGCAATCTTGCCGACTCGCTGGCCGACGGCGAATCGCGCCGCCGTACCGGCGCCGGCCTCACCCGCGCCGGACTCGCCAAGCGATGCGTTACCTGGCTGAAATTGCTCTTGACGCCGGCGCCGAATGCACCTTCCACCGCCGCGATGCGTGAATTCGTGGATGCCTTGGGGCTGTTTCCGGCGCTATTCGACAGCGATCCTTCGGCCCGTTCGCGCCGGGCGAGGCTGACCTGGCTCCTAACCCACGATAGGCGCCTGGATGCCAGCACGCGGGAGGCCGCCACGGCCCTCATCGAAGCGTGCGAGCATTTAGGGGTTTTGCTATGGCCGGATGCTGAAACCGCCTGACGTAAGTCCGTGCGTAGCGCCGTTCTCGGCGTATAATGTCAAGTTGACCACTCCACGTGCCAATGGGGCTTTGCGTGCAAACACCTTCGCAACCAACACCAGAAGATTCCTCTGCTGCGCCGAAAACTGCGGCGCCGTTGCCCGCCGATAAGTCGCGCTTCAGGTTTCAGAAATTGCTGCAGCCTTTCGCGGTCGACCCCGGCGTCGCCACGCCGGTCATTTGGTTCTTGCTCGACTGGCTGGTGCTGGGCGTGGCGATTGCCAGCCTGCTCATCGTGGAATCCTTCTGGGTAAAAGTGTTTGCATCGCTGGTGGCGGCACTGTGGATCGCCCGGTTGTTCGTCATCGGCCACGATGCCTGTCATGGCTCTTATACGCCGAACAAGACGCTCAACAAATGGATCGGCCGAATCGCATTCTTGCCGTCGTTGACGCCGTACAGCCTGTGGGAAATCGGCCATAACCTGGCGCACCACGGCTTCACCAATCTCAAGGGTCGCGACTACGTCTGGACGCCCTACTCGCCCGCGGAATTTGCGAAACTGTCGTGGATACGCCGGCTGCTGGAACGCGTCTACCGCAGCGGTTTCGGCCAGGGCGTCTACTACATGATCGAGATGTGGTGGAAGAAGTTGTTTTTTCCGGGCCGCAAGCATGTCGCCAATCGGCGCATCAGTTATACCTGGGACAGCCTGCTGGTTACCGGCTTTGCCACGCTGTGGGTCGGCGGCTTGGTGCTGTGGGGTGTCTACAGCGGCAAGTCGATTTGGTCGCTGCTGATATTCGGATTCGTGGTCCCCTTCTTCATGTGGAACTGCCTCATGGGCTTCGTGATCTACGTGCAGCACACGCACCCGCGAGTTGCCTGGTATGAGCGGCGGGACCAGTGGACGGCCAATGCGGGCTATGCGACCACCACGGTGCACATCAAGCTGATGCGCCCCCTCGATGGGCTGATTCATTACATCCTCGAGCACGGCGCGCATCATGTGAACATGGGAATACCCTTGTACCGGCTCAAGGAAGCTCAAGCGAAATTGGCCGCCACACTGGATGAAAGGCTGAACTCCGAAGTGTTCTCGTGGCGCTACTACTGGAATACGGTGCGTCGCTGCAAGCTGTACGATTTTGTGCAGCATGTGTGGACCGACTTCGACGGCCGCATCACCTCCGAACCGCAGGTCCTGGTCCGCTAGTCCGTCACTGCACGGTAGGCGTCAGCCGGACCCGCCCATGAAAAGTGTTCGGGGTGTGCCAAGTGAGCGAGTAGCTCCACACCGTCGACAAGACGCGGGCCCGGGCGGGCAAAATATGCGTTGGCATCCACGGCGTAAACCCTTCGATTCTTGACCGCGGGTAGATCATTCCACCCTGCTCGCGCCTTCAACAAGGCGGCTTGCGCCGACGCGTCGTGGGTTTTAAATCCGCAAGGCGATACCACGAGAACTTCGGGTTGATACTCGAGAACCTGTTCCCAGCCAATTCGGACCGAATCGGCGCCCGCTCTGGAATTGCGGTCTTCGGCTCCTGCCCAAGCCAGCATCTGCGGAATCCAATGTCCGCCGCAGTAGACCGGATCGAGCCACTCTAAGAACGACACACGGACTTTACGCAGCGTTTGTGTCGCAGTAGAAATTTGCTTGATTCGCGCGGTGGCGGCGGCCGACCACTCGACGGCTTTATCTTCTGTACCCGTTTCCCGACCCAGCATGCGCAGCGCGTCCAACATCTCCTCGAAGTTACGTGGCGTCTGCCAAACGATCTTCGGTGCGTCCCTCATGGCATTGATGACCTGAGAGACTTCGTTGCCGGCGGGACCGCAAACCTGACACAGATTCTGCGTCACCAGAAGGTTGGGAGCGGCTGCGCGAAGCTTGGCTTCGTCGACCGTGTAAAGACTCTTCCCCCCGGCGAGCTGAGTGCTGACGGCCACGTCGATTTGCCCCATGGTCATGCTGGACAAATCGAGCGCGCAGTCCACGATGACGGGTTTGAGCTTCGCCTCTTCCGGGAAATCGCATTCGTGACTGCGGCCGACGAGTTCGTCTCCCAGCCCCAAAAGATAGATCATCTCCGTAGCTGCCGGTAGAAACGACACGATTCTCACGCGGCCTCCGTCGGTTCTTTGTTGGTCATACAGCTCACAGTGGGGCGGCATGTTGACCGTCAGCGCGTTTTGCGTCAACGTATGCGGACACGACACGTTCCCCTGTATGGGGATTTAAGGGAACTCGGGTGAAATGCCCGGGCTGCCCCCGCAACTGTAAGCGGTGCGCCCTCATCGAAGACCACTGGGTGGAAGAAACCCGGGAAGGTGATGATGGACTCCAAGCCGCGAGCCAGGAAACCTACTTGTTGTGGTCGCCCATCGACCAGCCGGGGTGTGCTGAGCGAGAGGAAAGACCCTAGTGGCGACGGAGTGGACTGCGCTGACGCAGGCCTGTACAGCTGCGTCCGAAATGCGGACTCAGCACACACGCCTGAGGTCGACGGTCCTTAGGTTTGTCGTCACTGGGGAGCCGCTTTGAACACTCGATTCGCCGCTGCTTGCGTAGCCGCTGCCGGCGTTGCGTTATTAATTCCATTCCGTGCGTCCATCGCGGCGCCAAGCGATGGGCCCGAGTTGCAGTCCGTTGTGGTCACCGCAACCCGCATACCGACGGCCGAACTTGAAATTGCGAGCAGCGTGACGGTGGTTACGGCAGAGGAGATCGCTGCGCGGCAGATCCGCACGTTGCCGGATTTGCTCAAAGAACTTCCTGGATTGAATGTCGTCCAAGCGGGCGGGACGGGCGGCCAGACTTCGGTGTTCATGCGCGGCACGAATTCGAACCACACCAAAGTCCTGATCGACGGTATCGACGTCGGCGATCCGAGCAGTTCCAACGCCTCGTTTGATTTCGGCCAACTATTGACCCAGGACATCCAAAAGGTCGAAGTGTTGCGCGGCCCGCAAAGCGGCCTATACGGCTCCGATGCGATCGGCGGTGTCATCAACGTCATCACCAAGAGCGGTTCGGGTCCTCCGCAAGTCAGCGCCGGTCTCGAGGGTGGATCGTTCGACACGTTCAATCAAATGGGACACGTGAGCGGTTCGCTCGATCAGTTTCACTATGCCGCCACGATCGACCACCTGCACTCAGGGGCCACGGCGGTGACGCCGCTGGACTACTTGCCGCCCGGACAACAGCGCATCGACGACGCGTATGACAATCTAACCGCCTCGACCAAGCTCGGTTTCGATGTCACCGAGCACCTTGACCTCGGGTTGGTCGCGCGCTACACCGACTCGCATCTACATTTCACCGGCGACAACTTCTTCAATTTTCCGACGACGCCGGACACCTCGCAAAGTGAGTCGACCAGCCGACAGTACTACACTCGCGCCACCGCGCACCTCGCAAGCTTCGAGGGAATTCTGGAGCAGACGCTGGGTGCAGCGTACGACAATATCAAATCCCGCGACTTCAGCCCCGACGGGCCGCCGACCGATAATTTCGGCGCCAGAGTCAAATTTGACTGGCAAGGGATCGTGGCGCTGGCAAAAGACGAGAAACTGGTGCTCGGCGCCGAACATCAGCGAGATTCAATCACAGTGCCGATTTCCGCCAGCACGGACATCAACTCCGGCTATGCCGAATTGCAGTCGAGTTTCTCGGAGCGTCTCTACGATACCTTGGCGTTGCGCTACGACGACAATGATCGGTTTGGCAGCAAGGTGACCTATCGTTTTGCGCCCGCATTTCTCATCAAAGAAACCGGCACAAAACTCAAAGGAAGCGTCGGCACGGGATTCAAGGCTCCGACCTTGTCTGAAATGTTTCAGAGTTTTCCGGATTTCGGGTTCTTTGCGAATCCGAATCTACGTCCGGAAACCAGTTTGGGGTGGGATCTAGGAGTCGAACAGTCTCTGCTGGGAGATGCGCTGACCTTCGGCGTCACCTATTTTCATAACGACATTAAAAATCTGATCGATACGAATGCCACGACCTATCTGAATATCGGCCGTGCCGTGACAGACGGAGTCGAAAGCTTCGTAACTTACCGGCCGATACAGACACTGACCTTCAGGCTGGACTACACGTATACACAGGCGACCGACCAGGCGACGCAGCTGGAATTGCTGCGCCGGCCGAAAAACAAAGAGAGCTTGAATACCAATTGGCAAGCGACAGACAGGTTCTCGCTGAACGCAACCGTGTTATCGGTCAGTTCTTGGGTGGACACCAACCGGGATGGCTCGATTCCGCGGCTAAATGCGCCTGGCTACACCACGGTGGATCTGGCGGCGATCTATGATCTCAGCAGCCACTGGGCGCTCACCGCGCGTGCGACCAATTTGCTCAATCGGCACTATCAAAATCCGGATGCCTTCGATCAACCGACGTTGGGCGCATTCGCCGGCGTCAAGGCGAAGTTCTAAACGCCGGCCTGATGAGTCCCGCGGGCAGCAGTGCTGATTTCGCGGAGTTCAGATATGGCGCAGCTGTTCCGCGTGGTGACGCAAGTGATCGGCCATGAAAGTTTGGATGAAGTAGTAGCCGTGATCGTAGCCGGGCTGCATCCGCAAATTTAATTTCTGGCCGGACTCGGCCGCGGCGGCGGCAAATTTTTCCGGCAGCAACTCAGCGGCAAGATATTGATCCGCGCTGCCCTGATCGATGAGGATCGGACCCGGATAGGCTTTGCGCGCCACCAATTCGGTGGCGTCGTAGTCGCGCCAGGCCTGTTTGTCCGCGCCCAAGTAGTTGCCGAACGCCTTCTGACCCCATGGCGATTGCGACGGCGCCGCGATCGGCGAGAAGGCCGAAACCGATTTATAGAGCGAAGGATTGCGCAGTGCCAGCGTCAGCGCGCCGTGCCCGCCCATGGAATGGCCGAAAATACCCGTGGCGCCCGGCCGCGCCGGCAGGTGAGCCGCCGCGATCTCCGGCAGTTCCCGCGTGACATAACTGTACATGCGGTAGTTTTGCGACCACGGTGCTTGAGTGGCATCCAGATAAAACCCCGCGGAATAGCCAAAATCCCAGTGATCGGCATCGCCGGGGATGCGCGGTTCGCGCGGACTGGTGTCCGGCGAGATCAGCATGAGCCCCAATTCCGCGGCGGACTGCTGCGCGTGCGACTTGATGCAGAAGGTCTCCTCGGTGCAGGTCAGTCCCGATAGAAAGTACAGGACGGGCACCTTGCCCGAACGCGCCTGCGGCGGCAGGTAGGCGGAGAATTTCATGGGGCCGCGAGTCTCGCGCGACTCGTGCCGATAAAAGCGCTGCACGCCGCCGTAGCAGGCATGCTCCGAAACCAAGGTGATGGCGCTCACGAGAACAGCACCACGCTGCGTATCGATTCACCGGAATGCATCAGGTCGAAAGCGCGGTTGATCTCGCCCAACGGCATGGTATGCGTGATGAGATCATCGATGTTGATCTTGCCGTCCATATACCAATCGACGATTTTCGGCACATCGGTGCGGCCGCGCGCGCCGCCGAACGCGGTCCCCTTCCACACGCGCCCCGTGACCAGTTGGAATGGCCGGGTCGAAATCTCCTTGCCGGCGCCCGCAACCCCGATGATCACCGACACTCCCCAGCCGCGGTGGCAGCACTCCAGCGCTTGGCGCATCAAGTCCACACTGCCGACGCACTCGAAACTATAGTCGGCGCCGCCGTCGGTGAGCGCGACCAAGTGCGCCACGAGATCACCGCCCACTTCCTTCGGATTGACGAAGTGCGTCATGCCGAATTTCTCGGCGAGCGCCTTGCGTCCTGGATTCAAATCGACGCCGATGATCTTGTTGGCGCCGACCATGCGTGCGCCCTGAACCACATTGAGGCCGATGCCGCCCAAGCCGAACACAACCACATTCGCGCCGGGTTCCACCTTGGCCGTGTTGATCACCGCGCCAATGCCGGTGGTCACACCACAACCGATGTAGCACACCTTGTCGAACGGGGCATCCTCACGGATTTTCGCCACGGCGATTTCGGGCAACACCGTAAAATTCGAGAACGTGGAGCAGCCCATGTAGTGGTGCACGAGGTCCTTGCCGATCGAAAAGCGGCTGGTGCCATCCGGCATCAGTCCCTTGCCCTGGGTGGCGCGGATCGCGGTGCACAGGTTGGTCTTGTGCGAGGTGCACGACTTGCATTGCCGGCACTCGGGCGTGTAAAGAGGAATGACGTGATCGCCTTTGCGCACGGATGTTACGCCCGCGCCGACGTCGACCACGATGCCGGCGCCCTCATGACCGAGGATGGCGGGAAATAACCCCTCTGGATCCGCGCCCGAGCGGGTAAACTCATCCGTGTGACAGACGCCGCTGGCCTTGATTTCCACCAACACCTCGCCGGCTTTCGGACCGTCCAGGTCCACTGTGATGATTTCCAGGGGTTTGCGGGCGGCAGTCGCAACGGCGGCTTTGGTTTTCATTTTTTGGATTCCTGTCTTACTCTTGGGCTCAAGGGCGTTACCCTAGAACAACGGGCGCCGAGTTGGAAGCTGTAATGAATATTGAATTTTCACCACACGAAGCACGCGTCATCGGCTGCCTGATCGAGAAGGAAATCACCACTCCCGATCAGTATCCCTTGTCATTGAATGCGCTCACCAACGCCTGCAATCAGAAAACCAATCGCGATCCGGTGCTCGAGCTGAGCGAGAGCGAGGTCCAGCAGTCGGTCGACGCGTTGATGAAGAAGTACATGGTGAGCGATAAATCAGCCGGCTACGGCGGCCGAGTCACCAAGTACAAGCACCGCTTCTGCAATACCGAGTTCGGTTCCCTGAAGTTCTCCAAGCAGGAGTTGGGCATCATTTGCGTGATGCTGCTGCGAGGTCCGCAAACCCCGGGCGAACTGCGCTCGCGCACCAATCGCCTGTGTGAATTTGCGGATGCCGAAGAAGTGGAAGCCACGCTCAGAACACTGATGACGCGCGACGATGGTCCTTTCATCGCGCGCTTACCGCGAAGTGCCGGGGCCCGCGAATCGCGCTACGCGCATTTGTTTTCAGGTGCCTTGGAGTCAGCCCCGGAGCCGGAGGCGGCCGAGCCCGCTGCAGCGGCATCCGGCGCGCCTACTTTAGGCCAGCGTGTGAGCGCGCTCGAGGAGCTGGTCGAACAATTGCGCCTGCAAATCGAAGCGCTAAAACGGCCCGGCTAGGAGCTAGTTCGTGGAGGCCGTGGTCTTGGCGATGCCGTTGCGCTCTTGCACCCATTTATCGAAAGCATCGATATCCACGGCGCGCATGCCATTGGCCGCGGCGCGATGTTTCTGCAGCCAAGCCTGCATACCCAGCATCAGTTGATCTGCCAGCGGCCGCGCGTGGAAAAACAGGTCCATGTAGGCGGCCTTGGCCTCGTCGAGGTGATCGATGCCCAAATACGCCTCGCCCCGGTGCTGAGTCGCCTCCAGGAGATCCGGCTTCAACGCCAGCGCATGGTTGTAGTCATCGATGGACTCGCGGTACGCGCCGAAGCGCAGATGCACGTAGCCAATCTGATTCCAGGGGTCGTACATGTCCCCCTTGTTGCGCAAGACCTCGGTAAATTGATCCAGCGCCCTGGCGTAGGTGTCCTCCAATTTCTCCGTCGCCTTGCCTTTCTTGTCGGGGTCGGTGGCCTTGGCGATCACATCTTCCAGCTCATGGGCCTTTGCCATGCTCTTCGTGCCTGCCGCGTAAGCCTTTGCCGCGGCCTTGTCCGGCTTGACGTCGGCCGGTGCGGACGGAATTTCTTCGTGTTGCGAAGTTCGACCGCCGCTGCCCGTGATCGGCGGAACACCCCCGGGGTATCCCTGAGCGACAACCTGCGCTATTCGCAGATCCGCGATAGCTAACGCAAGGCAACAGAATAAAATACGGCGCATCTTGCCCCTCGGAGGCTGCCTGAGGCGGCCGGTGACTGATTTATGCAATACTTCGGACATGAATCGCAATATTAAGTTCTTAATCCCTTGCGCGTTGGTTATTTTATCGCAATCCGCTCTGGCCGCTAAACACCCCAGCATGCCGGAGGTCTTGGCGGCGTCGAGCCCCGCCGATTGGCGCCCGCTCGACCCGGAAAACACCTTGTATGTCGAGTTGCCCGGCGGCCGCGTGGTCATCGAATTGGCGCCGGCGTTCGCGCCTCGGCATGTGGTCAACATCAAGACCCTCACGCGGGCAGGGTATTTCAACGGACTATCGATCATCCGCGAGCAGGACAACTACGTGGCGCAGTGGGGCGACCCGGACAATCGGCATCCGCTGCCCCCGGGGATCGGCAAGGTCGCGCCGGAATTCGATTCCGCCCTGCCGCGGCAGATGGCCTTTACGCGATTGCCGGACGGCGATGTCTATGCGCCGGAAGTCGGCTTCTCGGCAGGGTTTCCCGTGGCGCGCTCGCAGAGGTTGCACAAGGTATGGCTGGCGCATTGCTACGGCATGGTCGGTGTGGGGCGCGATTTGGACGCCGAGAGCGGTAGCGGCGCCGAAATGTACGTGGTCATCGGCCATGCGCCGCGGCATCTCGATCGGAATGTCGCATTGGTAGGACGAGTGATCAAAGGCATCGAGCTGCTGTCGAGCCTGCCGCGCGGCAGCGCCGAGATGGGCTTCTATGCCAAGAATGAAAAGCCGCTGCCCATCAAGTCGATTCGCGTGGCGGCCGACGTGCCGGCCGCGGAACGCTCCAATCTCGAGGTCATCCGCACCGACACCCCCACCTTCACCGCTTTGGTCGAATCACGGCGCAACCGGCCCGAGGACTTTTTCAAGACCCCGGCCGGCCGTATCGATTTGTGCAATGTGCCGATTGCAGTGCGGGAACACACCGCACACTAATGCATCGGAGCGGTGATTTTTGGCCGGTTGGTTTAGTGCTCCCCAGGAGGGGTAAGAAGCCGCGGGGCAACGAGAAGAGCAGTTGCCCCGCGGCTTCCTACCCTTCCTGACGAATACTGGAACCGATCAGCATCACAACGCCGACACTACCGGCGGGCGTTGAACACCACCTGGCCGCATAGTGATGTTGAGCGGTCCATCGTGACAGGACTAGGGGATAGGAAGCTTCAGGGCAACTGCTCTTCGTTGCCCTGAAGCTTCCTATCCCCCAGGCCATCCGAAAACCGTCAAACTCACAGTGCGTGAGGTCTAGCTCTCGCGCGACGCCGCCTCGATCCCGATGCGCAAAGTCTTGGTAGCGATGCGCACTTCGATGAGGAACGATGTCAACGCGCCGGCCAGCGCCAGCATCGACAAAATGAACAGGATGGCGATGAAGGCCGACAATTCCCAGTGAGCGAAGGCGTTGACGAACAGCATCACCACCACCAGGGCGATGAACAGCG
>DATHFW010000031.1:0-25517 GCA_035317945.1 Steroidobacteraceae bacterium
TTGCCGATCCAAACATCCTGCGGCGGCGGTGGGGCGTCAGCGGACCACGCGCTGATCGCAGGGGCGAGAACCAAGAGTGCGGCTGGAATGATGCGATGAATGGCCATGCTAGACGCGCCTTGCCAGCAAGTCGCGAATCTCTTCGAGAAGCACTTCCGACCGCGGCGGTGGCGCCGGAGGAGCCGCTACCGCAGGTGCCGGCTTCTTGAGTTTGTTGATTCCCTTGATGCACATGAACAGCACGATCGCAATGATGGCAAAATCAAATATCGTCTGCAGGAAGGCGCCGTACTTGATGAGCACAGCCTTACCGGCCGGGTCCATGCCGAGAGTGACCGCCAAATCGGAGAAATTCACGCCGCCGATGACTTTGCCGAGAGGCGGCATGACGACATCGCCGACCAGCGAGGAGACAATCTTGCCGAAAGCCGCGCCGATGATCACACCGACTGCCAGGTCGACGACGTTTCCCTTCATGGCAAATTCTTTGAATTCTGAGGCTAGTCCCATGGCGCTCTCCTTTGTGGTACGGACGGTGTTTATATCTGAGCGTGCAAGCGTATTGCAAATACCGACACGGGCCCACGGTCGCGGTTATAGGCCAAAGGCGAGCGCGATACGCAAGTCTTTATGAATTCCGGTAGGCGCGTACCAAAAAAATTAGCCCTAAGACGATGAATAATAGGGCAGCACCGAAATGGATCGCCTTGAGCGGAAGACGGCTCGCAAAAGCCTTTCCCAAGAACACCACCGGCACATTGGCAAGCATCATGCCGGCGGTCGTACCGGCCACGACTGCCAAGAGACTCGGGTAGGCGGCCGCGAGCGCCAGCGTCGCAATTTGCGTTTTGTCGCCGATCTCCGCGATGAAGAAACTGGTCAGCGTGGCTAGAAACGCACCCATGGCGCCGGTCGCGCCTGTATTCTCGTCCAGCTGGTCAGGTTTCAAGGTCCAGATTGCCATCACGATCATGCTGATGCCGACCACGACATCGAGCGTGCGGGGCTTGAGCAAACTCCCAAACCAAACCCCAACGACGCCGGCCAGCGCGTGATTGGCCAAGGTCGCGCACAATATGCCGGCGATGATCGGCCACGGCCGCCGATAGCGCGCAGCCAGGACCAGCGACAGGAGCTGAGTGCGATCGCCAATCTCGGCAACGGCGATTGTTGTAATCGAAACCAAAAAAGCTTCCATCGGGAACTCCGCGCCGAGGCGAACGGGCGATTATGAATGCAGCGCGTCCGACCGCTGCCGGCAGCGGCACGGATTTCCCCGGGCGCTACTGCATCCGGTCAAGCGTAGGGAAATGCTTGCGTGCGTAGCCCAGAACCTGGGCATCGGTGGGGTGATCGGCACTTTCGACAGCGACAATGGATTTCCCGAGTTGCGGATATTTATCGCGCAGATAGGCGGCGAACTCCTGTTTCGTCTGCGCAGGGCCGATCACTAAAATTTCGTGGGCACCGCTCAAGGCCTTCGCGACATCATCGAAAAAATGATGATCGGCAGGCGATTTGTGACCGCCATGCGTGCTCTTGCGGCTGTGGACGCGCTGGTGCTGATTCTGCGCATGCACCACGGTCTCTTCCTGTTCCGTTGGCGTGAAATGCCATGCGGTGGCTTTCTGGTGATCTATCCAAACGACGGCGTGGTAGTGTGACATTGTCATCTCCATGAAAGCGTATGCGCGTATTGTAAACTGGCCCGCCGCGCGCGCGTGGCCAAGGTTCCCGATGTCGGTGTTTGTCCTACGATGCCCCATATCCTGACCATCAATGCCGGCTCATCGAGCATTCGCTTCGCTCTGTTTGCGACCGGCGAGCGGCAGGTGCGGTTGCTGGACGAGAAAATGGAACGCATCGGCGACGAAGCGGCGAGCGTGACCGCAGATCGGCTGCTGCAAAAACTAAAGACGCAGTCGACGGCAGCTCCTGATGCCATTGGCCATCGAGTAGTGCATGGCATGCTGCATACGCAACCTGAGCGCGTGACGCCGGGCTTGCTGCAGGAACTGCGACGCATCACGCCTTATGATCCGGAACACCTGCCGCGCGAAATTGCCCTGATCGAGGCGCTACAGCAACGCTTTCCCGACGTGCCGCAGGTCGCATGCTTCGATACGGCGTTTCATCGCCATATGCCGGCCGTGGCGACGCAGTTGCCGATTCCGCGCCGCTACCTCGCGAAGGGCGTGCAGCGCTACGGCTTCCACGGCTTGTCGTACACTTTTCTCTTGGGGGAACTAAAGCGGCTTGGCGATCCCGCCGCGGTGCAGGGCCGGGTGATTCTCGCGCATTTGGGCAGCGGCGCGAGCATCGCCGCGGTTCTCGACGGCCGCGGCATCGACACGAGCATGGGTTTCACGCCGGCAGCGGGACTGGTGATGGGCACTCGATCGGGCGATTTGGATCCTGGGCTGATGAGCTATCTGGCGCTGACCGAGTCCATGACTGCGGCGCAATTTCAAACCATGGTCAATCATGAATCGGGGCTCATCGGAATTTCGGAAAGCAGCGCCGACGTCCGCGATTTACTCGAGCGCGAAGACGCCGACGCGCGTGCGCGTGAAGCGATCGACTTGTTTTGCTACCAGGCGAAGAAATGGATCGGAGCATTTGCCGCCGCCTTGAGCGGCGTCGACACCTTGGTGTTCGCCGGCGGCATCGGTGAAAACTCGGCGCCGGTGCGCCAGCGCATCTGCGATGGGCTGCAGTTTCTCGGCATCGAGATCGACGACTCGCTGAACCGGCGGCATGCGGCGCAAGTCTCGACCGGCGCCGTCGCGGTGCGCGTGATTCGCACCGACGAAGAGTCGGTGATCGCGGACTTGACTGGCCGCGTGTTGACAATGATCGATGAAGGAGTAGCAACATGAAACAGACCGACGTCAGCCCAGTGCTCGATGCGCAAATGGCCCGCAAGATCGACGCGTACTGGCGCGCAGCAAACTTTCTGTCCGTCGGCCAGATTTATCTCTGCGACAACCCATTGTTGAAAGAGCCTCTCGCCGTCCCGCACATCAAGCGCATGCTGCTGGGCCATTGGGGTACGACGCCGGGGCAGAATTTCATTTACACGCATTTGAATCGTGTCATCAAGAAATACGATTTGGACATGATCTACATGTCCGGACCCGGGCACGGCGGGCCGGCGGTGGTCAGCGGCACTTATCTCGAGGGCACTTACAGCGAAGTGTATTCGAACATCAGTCAGGACGAAGCGGGATTGAGGCGCCTCTTCACCCAGTTTTCCTTTCCCGGGGGAATTCCGAGCCACGCTTCCGCGGAATGTCCAGGATCGATCCATGAAGGCGGTGAACTCGGATATTCATTGAGCCACGCCTTCGGTGCTGTCTTCGACAACCCCAGTCTCACCGTAGCCTGCGTGATCGGCGACGGCGAAGCGGAAACCGGACCGCTCGCCACGTCCTGGCATTCCAATAAATTTTTGAATCCCGCGAGCGATGGCGCGGTATTGCCGATTCTTCATCTCAACGGCTACAAGATCGCCAATCCGACGATATTGGCGCGCATTTCCCGGGACGAGCTGCGCCAGTTGCTGCAGGGCTACGGTTGGACGCCATACTTCGTCGAGGGCCATGAACCCATGCCCATGCATGAAGCCATGGCGGCGACGCTGGACACGGTCATTGAAATGATTCGCAAAATTCAGGCGGACGCGCGCCGCTCCCCGGGCACCTTTGAGCGTCCGCGTTGGCCTATGATCGTGCTCATTTCACCGAAAGGCTGGACGGGTCCGAAGCTGATCGACGGCAAACGGAACGAGGGAACGTTCAGGTCGCATCAAGTGCCCTTGACCGATCCGGCGAAAAATCCGCAGCACCTCGGGCAGTTGGAGGAATGGCTTCGCAGCTACCGTCCATCAGAGCTCTTTGATGAAAGCGGGCGGCTGAATGCCGAACTGGCAGCCCTTGCACCCACCGGCGAACGCCGCATGGGCGCGAACCCAAACGCCAATGGCGGATTGCTGTTGCGGGATTTACGCATGCCGGATTTCGCCGATTACGCGGTAAACGTTCCCAAGCCGGGTGTCGCCGGCATCGGCGATACGCACGTGGCGGGAAAATTCCTGCGCGACGTGGCGAAGTTGAATGCGTCGCCGCGAAACTTTCGCATTTTTGGTCCGGACGAGACTGTCTCGAATGGATTGGAAGCGGTGTTCGAGGCCACCAACCGCCAGTGGATGGCCGAAACCACGAGTGACGATCAGTTCTTGGCGCGCAGCGGCCAAGTCGTGGAGATGCTGAGCGAGCATCAATGCGAGGGTTGGCTCGAGGGCTACCTGCTCACCGGACGGCACGGGCTGTTCAATTGCTACGAAGCCTTCATACACATCGTCGATTCGATGTTCAATCAACATGCCAAGTGGCTGAAGGTGACGGCGGGGCTTGCATGGCGGCGCAAGATTGCGTCGCTGAATTACCTGTTGAGCTCTCACGTTTGGCGGCAGGATCACAATGGCTTTACCCACCAGGACCCGGGTTTTATTGATCACGTCGTCAACAAAAAAGCTGAAATCGTGCGTGTGTATCTGCCGCCCGACGCCAATTGTCTGCTGTCGGTCATGGACCATTGCCTGCGCAGCCGCCACTATGTCAACGTCGTCGTGGCCGGCAAGCATCCGGCGCCGCAGTGGCTGTCGATGGATGCGGCGATCAATCACTGCAGCGAGGGGATAGGCATCTGGCAGTGGGCCAGCAATGATCAACAGAGCGAACCTGATGTGGTGATGGCCTGCGCAGGCGATGTGCCCACACTGGAAACGCTGGGCGCGGTATCCATTCTGCGCCGCGAGCTGCCTGACTTGAAGGTGCGCGTCGTCAATGTGGTCGATCTGATGAAGTTGCAGCCGCAGTCGGAGCATCCGCATGGTTTGAGCGACTATGATTTCGATGCGCTGTTTACCAAGGATAAGCCCGTGATCTTCGCGTTCCACGCCTATCCCTGGCTGATCCATCGCCTGACTTACCGTCGGCACAACCACGACAACGTGCACGTGCGCGGCTACAAAGAAGAGGGCACCATCACGACTCCCTTCGACATGGCGGTGCTCAACGACATGGACCGCTTTCATCTGGTGATCGACACGATCAATCGGCTGCCGCAGATCGGCAGCCGCGGCGATCATCTGAAACAGCGGCTGCAAGACAAATTGGTTGAGCACAAGCAGTACATCGACAAGCACGGCGAGGATATGCCCGAAATCAAAAATTGGAGTTGGCCAAACGCTTGAGGCCATTGTCCTACAAGCCCTATAGCCGTCAGCCGACAGGTCCTACGGCGCGCCGCCTACGGTTTCGATGTGTGCAAGGTCAATAATGCCAGCGGTAAAAATAAATGACGGCGGCAAATTTGCCGCGGGTCGAGGAATCGGAAATTTCCAGCAACTTTGAACGGTCAAATCAGGCCGCGGGATCGCCGTTCCCGCAAGGCGCCAACTGGGACGGACGAGGAGTCAATTTCTCGCTGTTCTCGGAATCCTCTGAATCGGTTGAATTGTGTTTATTCGATGGGCCCGAAAAGGCCGAGAGGCGCATTCGAATCCGGGAGCGCACCAACGGCGCCTGGCACATCTACGTGCCGGATATCGGTCCCGGTCAATTGTACGGATACCGCGTGTACGGACCCTACCTTCCCGAGAGCGGTCTGCGCTTCAATCCCAATAAATTGCTTCTCGACCCTTACGCCAAGGCGATCGGACGGGAGCTGAAATGGGCGGACGAGTTATTCGGCTACCAGGTCGGCGATGAGAGCGGTGACCTGTCATTCGACGATCGCGATAGCGGGCCGTTCGCTCCCTTGGGCGTGGTCATAGACCCGGGATTCGACTGGAGCGGCGAACAACGGCCGTCATACCCGGCGCACGAAACTTTAATTTATGAGGCGCACGTGCGTGGTATGACGCGCCTGCATCCTGATGTGCCTGAGCATTTGCGCGGCACCTATGCCGGCATGGCCTCGGAGCCCATCATCCGGCACCTTCACAAAATGGGGGTTACTGCCCTCGAGCTGATGCCCGTGCACTATTTCGTGCACGACCGGCATCTCGAAGATAGAGGACTGCGCAATTATTGGGGCTACAACACGCTGGGATTTTTCGCGCCGCATATGAGCTATGGCTCCAATCCTCAAGCGCCGGCTGAGGTGGTTCGAGAGTTCAAGGGAATGGTCAAGATTCTGCACAACGCCGGCATCGAGGTCATCTTGGATGTGGTCTACAACCACACCGCGGAAGGCAATCATGCCGGTCCGACGCTCTCATTCCGCGGAATCGACAATTTGGCCTACTACCGCGTCGTCCAAGGCGATGCGCGCCACTATATGGATTACACGGGCTGCGGCAATACGCTGAATATGGTGCACCCGCATTCGCTGCAGCTTCTGATGGACAGTCTCCGATACTGGGTAACGGAGATGCATGTCGACGGCTTCAGGTTCGATCTGGCCTCGGCGCTGGCGCGCGAATTAAAGGACGTCGATCAGCTTGGCGCATTTTTCGACACCATCTATCAGGACCCGATTCTGGCGCCGGTGAAATTGATCGCCGAGCCCTGGGATTTGGGCGAGGGCGGGTATCAGGTCGGAAATTTCCCCACGGGCTGGATGGAGTGGAACGGCAAGTATCGGGACACGGTGCGCCAGTTCTGGAAGGGCGACATGGGAGTGAACTCGGAAATCGCAACACGCCTTGCCGGCAGCGCGGATCTTTACGAAACGACCAATCGCCCGCCCTCAGCCAGCGTGAATTTCGTCACGGCCCACGATGGATTCACGCTCAATGATTTGGTGAGTTACGAACAGAAGCACAACGAAGCGAACGGCGAGGAAAATCGCGACGGCGCTGATGACAACAATTCCTGGAACAGCGGCGTAGAAGGGCCCAGCGACGATGCGGGCATCATCGAGCTGCGCGAGCGGCAGAAGCGCAATTTCTGGTGCTCGCTGATGTTTGCGCAGGGATCTCCCATGATCAGCGGCGGCGATGAGTTGAGCCGCACGCAACTGGGCAACAACAACGCCTATTGTCAAGACAACGAACTGTCCTGGTATCACTGGGACCTGGACCCGTCGCGAGCCCAAATGCTGGAATTCGCCCAGCGCGTGATTCACTACCGCAAAAAACACCCTAACTTTCACCGCTTCGCTTTTTACGACGCCGATCCCGACGCCAAGCACCCGGACAAAAACATCGTGTGGTTCAGGGCGGACGGCAAACGCATGGAGGAGAAGGATTGGGAAGACGGCGGCTGGATGCGCACGCTCGGCATGTTCATGAACGGCACGGCATCCGAAATCCGCGGCGCTCAGGGGCAGTGCATCGACGATTCGGATTTTCTATTGCTCCTCAATGCGCATCATGAGCCTGTTGCATTCCGCATTTCGCACGAGCTGTACCACGCCGGATGGAAGATAGCCTTCGACACGGCGCGTCCGGGCCTGGAGATCGACAAGGAAGCGGTCAAGCGTAATCGGCTGGTGCAGCTCGCCGGCCGCTCGTTGGTGCTGCTGAGTCATGAGCGGTAGATGGATTGCGACCTACCGGCTGCAGCTGCACGCCGGATTCCCTTTAAGTGCGGCTCAAGGGGTGCTGGCATACCTCAGTGAATTGGGCATCAGCCATGTTTACCTGTCGCCTTGCCTGCAAGCGGTTCCCGGCAGTCAGCATGGCTACGATGTCGTAGACCCCACTAAAATCAGCGACGATCTCGGCGGTGAGCAGGCGTGGTCCAGTTTCGTGAAGGCCGCGCACGCCTTGGATCTTCGAATTCTGCTCGACATCGTCCCGAATCACATGTCCGCCTCTCAGTACAATCCTTGGTGGGATGATGTACTGCAACTTGGACCCTACAGCCGGTTTGCAGAATTCTTTGATATTAGAAATCCGCAGCGCCGGCCGTTTTGCCTGCATTTATGCTCGCTCGCGAAACCCTATGGCGCAGCGATGGAAGCGGGTGAACTGAGCATCGAGATCGTGCAAGGAAGCCCGCGCGTCAAACACTACGAGAACACGTGGCCGTTGGGGCCTGCCTCATGGGGGGAATTGCTCTCGGCAGGGGGCGCGCGCTGCTTCAGTGAACTGCAGCGTCTGCAGCGCATCGAGTCGCCGGTTGAGGAGGACCTGACCGCCTTTCGACGTCATGCGGCGCGGGCACGGCAGATGCTCGCCGAAGCGCTCGAGGCTGGACGGCTGCAATCGGCGGTCGATCGGGTGCAGGGCGATCACGCTCTATTCGACGCCGTGCTGCGCAGGCAGTTTTATATGCTTCACGGCTGGAGGCTCGCCGGGGAGCTGACCAACTACCGCCGCTTCTTCGATATCGACACGCTCATCGGCATCCGCACCGAACTGCCCGCCGTTGCCGCCGCCACGCATGCACGCATCGAGCAGATGATTTCAAACGGGGAGATAGACGGCGTGCGCGTCGATCATCCGGATGGGCTGCGCGAGCCGCTCGAATACTTCGAGCGGTTGCGCGGCGTGCTGCCGAAGGGACGAATTTATATCGAGAAGATCCTCGAGAATGACGAGCGGCTCAATGGGGACTGGCCCATCGACGGCACCGTCGGCTACGAATTCTTGGCGAAGGTCAATCGCTTGTGGATGGATGATCAACGAGTCGACGTGTTGACCGCCACTTATTCGGACTTCACGGGCCATTCGGTGAATTTCGGCAAATTGGTGCGCGAGAAAAAGCGTGCGATTATCGAATCGACGTTCTCCGCCGCGCACGAGCAATTGGCCGCCATGGCGCTGGACATTGCCCGGACCGATTGGCAAACGCGGGATTTGAGTCCGAGCCAACTGCGTGAAGCATTGGAAAAATTGATCACGGCGCTGCCGATCTACCGCACCTATCGAACCGCCGACACTCTGCACGATGAGGACAAGCGTGTATTGCTCGAGGCGCTGCAGAGCGCACGCATTGGATCCTCGGACATCGACGCGGCCGTGTTTGATTTTCTGGCCGCCTTGTTTACCAAGTCGCCGCTCAACGATGTGGAAGCGGATTTCATCGCCAAGTGGCAGCAATTGACGCCCGCGGTGATGGCCAAGGGCGTGGAGGACACGACGTTTTATTGCTTCGACCGGCTGGTGTCGTGCAATGAGGTGGGATCGCAGCCTTCCCTGATTGGGATATCGAACGACAAATTCCACGAATTTTGCAACTACTTGAGCGATCGGTGGCCGAACAACATGCTCGCCACATCGACGCATGACAACAAACGCAGTGAGGACGTACGCGCGCGTATTTCCATACTCTCCGAGATCCCCGAGCGTTGGTCCGAAGCGCTGCATCTGTGGTCGCAGCTCAACTCCGATGCCTGGCAGAATCGCTTGCCGGATCGGCATGCCGAATACCTGCTGTACCAGACGCTGATCGGCGCGTGGCCCATCGACCGGGATCGAGCGTGGCAGTACATGCTCAAGGCGTGCCGCGAGGCGAAAATCAACACGTCGTGGCATGAGCCGAATAACAGCTTCGAGGAAAAAATTCGCGGCTTCGTCGGCGGGGTATTCGACACGCCGGAGTTCATCGCGAGCCTTGAACGATTTATTGAGCCGCTGATACTGCCGGGCCGAATCAACAGTCTGGCCCAAACCCTCATCAAAATGGTCGCACCCGGCGTGCCTGATTTCTATCAGGGCACCGAATTGTGGGACTTGAGTCTGGTCGATCCGGACAATCGGCGGCCTGTGGATTTCAAAATCCGCCTGGAAACGATGCGCCGCGTGAGCCGCGTGCGCTCCCTGAACGCTGCTGAGGCGCTCATGGAATGGGATTCGGGAGCGCCAAAACTTTGGATGATGGCCTGCGTCCTGGCGATTCGCCGCGAGCGATTCGAGGATTTCTCGCCGGAGAGCAAGTATCAACCGCTGGTGGCTCAGGGAGCCCATCTTGGCCGGCTGCTCGCCTTCCGCCGCGGCGAGAATCTCATCGCCGTTGTCCCGCGCTTCACGATGACCCTGGCAGGCGAGTGGGGCGATACCCGGTTGCCGCTGCCGGGCGGTGCTTGGCGAAACTGCTTCACCGAGCAAGTCATTCAACGGGAGATTTCCCCCGCCGAGCTTTTCGGATCATTTCCGGTGGCATTGCTGATTCGGGATCCCGCGTGATTTTTTCCGTATGGGCGCCCAACGCCAAGGCCGTCGATCTCGTTGTCGGGGAGCAACGATTCGCACTTGAATCATTGGCTGACGGCCATTGGCAAATCGATGTGGCGGCGGATACGCGGCAGGGCTATCGATATTCCATTGATGGCGCTGCCCCCGTACCCGATCCGCGATCGCGTTGGCAGCCAGAGGGCGTGCATGGCGCATCGCATGTCATTGCGGCCGAAGCGCTGAAGGCCGGACCGCCCGAAACCGAACCGCGAGGCAGTGGTGAATTTCGACCGGTGCCTCTTGGCGAAGCCATCATCTACGAGCTGCACATCGGCACCTTCACACCCGAAGGCACGTACGCAGCGGCGCAGGGCAAGCTGGCGTACCTGAGCGAACTCGGCGTTACTCACGTGGAACTGATGCCGCTGGCGGCGTTTCCCGGTCGGCGCGGCTGGGGTTACGACGGGGTCGATCTGTTCGCGCCGTTCCCTGCCTACGGCACGCCGTCGCAACTTGCTGCATTCGTCCGCGCCTGCCATTCACAGGGCCTCGCCGTGCTTCTCGACGTGGTCTACAACCATCTAGGTCCGGACGGAAATTATCTTGCGCAGTTCGCCCCTTACTTCACCGATCGCTACAAGACCGGGTGGGGCGCGGCCATCAATTACGATGGCCCGCAAAGCGATGAGGTGCGGCTTTTCGTCATCGACAATGCGCTGATGTGGCTGCGGAACTATGGGTTTGACGGCCTGCGCTTGGATGCCGTCCATGCCATTTTCAGTTTCGAGGCCGTGCACGTCCTTGAAGAATTGTCGATCGCCGTGAAGGCGCTCGGCAAGGAGCTGGGACGCCCGCTGCTGCTGATCGCCGAGAGCGATCTGAATGATCCTCGCCTGATTCGGCCGCCTTCACGAGGCGGGTACGGCCTCGATGCGCACTGGGAGGATGATTTTCATCATGCCATCCATCGCTATTTTACCGGCGAGACGGAAGGCTACTACGCGGACTTTCATGGGCTGCAGGATGTGGCGGCTTCGCTGCGCGATGGCTACGTGTATCAAGGGCAGCACTCCGTGCATCGCGGGCGGCGGCACGGCAGACCCCCGCTGGGCGTGGAGCCGCAGCAGCTCG
Organism: Steroidobacteraceae bacterium; assembly: GCA_035317945.1. GTDB lineage: Bacteria > Pseudomonadota > Gammaproteobacteria > Steroidobacterales > Steroidobacteraceae > Bog-1198. The sequence continues at coordinate 11,261 of DATHFW010000031.1, forward strand.
TGGTAAGTGCGCAAAATCACGACCAGATCGGCAATCGCGCGCAGGGCGAGCGGCTCAGCATGATGTTGAATGTCCCGCAGCTCAAAGCCGTTGCGGCGTTGACGCTGCTTGCGCCGTTCGTGCCGCTTTTGTTTCAGGGCGAGGAATGGGGCGCGGAGACGCCGTTTTTGTACTTCACGGATCATGAGGATCCTGATTTGGGGAGGCGGGTTGCCGAGGGGCGCAGCCGGGAATTCAGCGCCTTTCGATGGCAGGGCGCAGTACCCAACCCGCAAGAAGCCGATACCTTTGAACGTTCAAAATTGAATTGGTCGGAGTTGTCTGCGCCTCGGCACGCCGAACTGCTCGAGTGGTATCGACGGCTCATTGGGATACGGCGCGACAAAGTGGTGCTGCCGCGCGAAAGCTCGGCGGATTGCGCCAAAGCCGTGACCAACTTCGATGCTGAAGCCGGGTGGCTCACGTTCGTTCATAATGGCGTGCTCGCGGTTTTCAATTTTGCGGACCTGGCGCAGACCGTGCCTCGCCCGGGCGGCGAGTGGAACTTGGTGCTGAGATCCGATTCGACGGATACGCAGACGTCGGATGCGCAGGCGTCGGATGCAGTGTCTCCTCGATCGACGCTTATATATATTGGGGGTTGAGGCCGAATGAATTTACTGAGCCTACGTCAGTACATCGAAAACGTCTGGCAGAAATCGATCATCGGACGGCTCGAGGCCTATGTCCGCATTCCCAACAAATCCCCGGCTTTCGATCCGGACTGGGAGCGCCACGGATACATGGACCAGGCCGTTGAGTTGATGGCTGAATGGTGCCGCGCTCAACCGGTGCCGGGCATGCGTGTCGACGTGCGCCGCTTGCCGGGCATCACGCCCTTACTGCTGGTCGATATTCCCGGCGAGCTTCCTGAATGCGTGCTTCTGTACGGACATCTCGACAAGCAGCCGGAATTTACCGGCTGGCTGCCGGGGCTTGGGCCTTGGGAGCCGGTGATTCGAGACGGCAAGCTGTATGGACGGGGCGGGGCGGACGACGGCTACGCAGTCTTCAGCTCTTTGACCGCAATCGCCGCGCTCAAGGCGCAGGCAGTTCCCCTGCCGCGTTGTGTATTGATGATCGAGGCCTCCGAGGAGAGCGGCAGCGTCCACTTGCCGGCACATCTGGATGCGCTCGGCAGCAGTATCGGCGAGCCGTCCTTGGTCGTTTGTCTCGACGCGGAATGCGGTAATTTCGACCAGCTCTGGACGACGACGTCGCTGCGCGGCAATCTCGTGGGCAAGCTCAAGGTGCGCGTGCTGACCGAAGGAGCCCATTCCGGTCTTGCCTCAGGTATTGCACCGACTCCCTTTCGGCTCTTGCAGCAATTGTTGGCGCGCGTCGAGAATCCCCTGACGGGAGACCTGCTGCTCGATGAGCTGCACGCCGACCTGCCAAAGGATCGTCGCGCGCAAATCGCCGCCGCGGCCGATGTATTGGGCGCACAAATCCTCGATAAAATACCCTTTGCGGCGGGCGTTGAAGCCGTGTCGGCCGACCGGGTCGATCTGCTGGTCAACAACACCTGGCGGCCGGCACTCGCGGTAACCGGCGCGGACGGCCTGCCCTCGCTCGGTACGGCGGGCAACGTACTGCTGCCGGAGATCTCCCTGAAGATTTCCCTGCGATTGCCGCCTACGGTGGATCCCGTCAGTGCCGGCCGGGCAGTTCGCGAAGCGTTGGAGCGTGATCCTCCCTACGGAGCACACGTCAGCTTCGAGCCTGAGTCCTCATCGGGAGGATGGAACGCACCCGCGTTCGCGCCCTGGTTTGAGAAGTCGATGCAGCGCGCCTCGCGACATGTGTTCGGACGTGATGCGGTGAGTCTGGGCGGCGGAGGCACGATTCCATTCTTAAGAATGCTCGGCGAGCGGTTTCCGCAAACTCAGTTTCTCGTGACCGGCGTCTTAGGGCCGCACTCCAACGCACACGGACCCAATGAGTTCCTGCATATCGGTTATGCAACGCGCCTGACGGAGTGCGTGAGCATGGTGCTCGCCGATTTCGGCGCGCGGCGCCCACCACACGGTGAATCTACCTAGGCGACGATTATCGCAAGGATATAGAGTGGGCGCGCGTAGAGGGGACGCGGCGCGGCTGGGATGAATACCAACCTCACGGTGTTCGCGACTACGCCGAAAATCAACATAAAAATTCATGGAGGTCATATGGGAATCCGCTCAGGATCAACGCGCGCGCTGCTCAGCGCCGTAACATTGGCGAGTTTTGCACTGGCGCAAAATGCGTCCGCGGCCAAACGGGTCGAATCAATGGGTGCGGCAAGTCAAAACACGCTGGCACATTTCAACGTTTACTTGCCGCTGACGCATACCGATACTTTGGAGAAGCTGCTGCAGAGCCAGACGGACACTGCCTCGGCTAACTATCATCAATGGTTGACGCCGGCGCAGTTCAAGCAGCAGTTTGGTCCCAGCCGTACGAATGTGGCAAAGGCCAGGGAATTGCTCGAGTCTGCCGGGTTCACGATTGTCGCCGAGAGAACACAGAACCTTGAGGTCGAAGGTCCGGTATCGGCCGTCGAAAGAATGTTCAATGCGAAGATCGAACGCGTGCAGGTGAAACCGGGGGACGTCAAACTCGCCGCTGCCGATCGGCATTTGAATCTTCCGCAGTCGCTTGCGGCGATGGGTGCGGTGATTCCTGAATTCACCGCGCATCTTGCGGCGCATGTACATTCAAGAGCGGTGCCTCTGGCCAATTCCAAGTCTCTACAGCCGGGAGCCGCGGGCACCGCGTCGACTTCGGACCGTCTGGCCAACGACTTTAGCCTCTTCTACGCGAATGATCTGAACGAGGCCTATCAATTGCCCTCGTTCCGGACCGAAGTCACGCCGTTGTTCTCGCATAAGAAGCTGCAGATCGCCGGCGTCGGCGCGCATATCGGCATCGTGATCTCCTCCGTGATCAGTCCCGCCGATCTGGCGAAGTCCTTCAATTCCTCGGTGAGTATTGGACCCGTCGTCGATGTTCAGGCTTACTCGGCCAATTCCAATTTGCCGGTTCCCACGGTGAACATCCGCCCGGTCAACGGCGGCAGCGGTGCGTTCAATCCCGCTTCCGACGATGCATTCGAGGCCTCTCTCGACACGCAGATGTCATTGGGCACGGCGCCGGGTGCGCAGGAGACGGTGTACGACATGCCGGATCTCACCGACGATAACATCACGGCCGCGTATACGGCCGTCGTCGAGGACAATGCGGTTGATGTCGTGAGCTCTTCTTTCGGCGAGTGCGAGCTGGACTTTACGCCCGCCTATAACAACGGCACCGACTTCACCGGCATTCTCAAGACCTTCCACGCACTGTTCCAACAAGGCAATGCGCAGGGCATCACCTTCCTGGCAAGTTCGGGCGACAACGGTGCGGTGCCGTGCTTGTCGCAAACACTGGCCGAATCTCCGGTTTTCATTGACGGCACGAATTTCGTGCTGGGCGTTGAAAACCCGGCCAGCGACCCGAATGTCACGGCCGTGGGCGGCACGAACCTGCAGACCGCGGGGACGCCTACGGTGAACGATGTCGCTTACGTCAGCGAGAACGCCGATTTCGATCCGCGCTTGCCGGCACAATTTGATCTGGGCGGCGGCGCGATTGGTACGGTTGGCAACAATACCTGGGGATCAGGAGGCGGCTTCAGCCAGGTCTTCGGCAAGCCGCTGTATCAGTTCCTGGTCAACACCGGCAGCAACTCGCACCGTGCGGTGCCCGACGTTTCTCTGATGATGGGCGGGTGCCCGGGAGACTTCGATCAGGCCGCGCAAGATTGCACCGTGCTGCCGCGAAGCTCAGTCATTGTCTGGGTCGGCGGCGGCCCCGTAGGCTTGATCGGTACCAGCGCCTCGTCGCCGGAAATGGCCGGCGTGTTGGCGTTGGCAGTCGAGTTGAATCGCGGCCGGCTGGGCAATGTCAATCCGTTGATCTATGCGTTGTCGGCAGTGCAGACCATCGCCGGCGGAACCAAAGCACCCAAGGCGCTGCAGTATTTTCATCGCAATATTTCCGGCAACAACAATGGCTTCACGGTCAAGCCGGGCCAGGCCTACAGCGAGGTGTTGGGCAACAGCACTCTCGATGTGAAGAACTTCTTGCAGCTGCAGGGGGCCCCGGCAGCCGGAGCGCCGGGCACGCCCAGCAATCCGTGATTCGGAAGTTTCGATAATAAAGTCAGTGATTCCGACGGCAGGGTTGAATCCCTGCCGTCCTTCTAAACCGCGGCGCTCGGGCGTGCCGAGACCCGCGCAAGCCATGCGCTCGCTTCATCTCCATTATAATCGTGCGTCCCAACAGGCCAACACGATTCCAGGACAACATGACTTCAATTCCTCTTCCACATGCGACGCCCGAGGACGTTGGGCTCTCCACCGCGGGTCTGGCGCGCTTAGGCTCAGTGATGCAAGGCGAGGTCGAACGCGGCCGCGCACCCGGGGCCGTGGCGCTGGTAGCGCGGCGTGGCCGGTTGGCGTACTTCGAGAGCTACGGGCGGAGCGACCCCGCCGGCGGCGCGCCGATGGCAAAGGACAGCATTTTTCGAATCTATTCGATGACCAAGCCGATCGTTTCGGTGGCTGCGATGATGCTGTTGGAACAGGGGCGCTTCCTGCTGAGCGACGCGATTGAAAAATACCTGCCTGAACTCGGCAATCGGAAAGTTGCCGTCATGCGGGGCTCGGAAATCGACTTGGTGGATGCCGATCGGTCCATCACCATTCACGACCTGTTGCGCCACACCTCGGGTCTCACGTATGAATTTCGCGGCAGCGGTCCGGTGCACAAGATGTATATGGCTGAAAGGATCTACAGCCGCAACCAGAGCAACGCCGATCAAGTGGTCACCTTGGGCAAGCTGCCGCTGATCGCTCAACCGGGAGCGAGGTGGGAATACAGCCGCTCCACCGATGTGCTCGGCCGCCTCGTTGAGGTCTTGTCGGGCCTGACCCTAGGCGAGTATCTACAGCGTTACATCCTCGCACCGCTGGGAATGGTTGATACCGCGTTTTACGTGCCGGCGCACGAGCTTGGGCGACTTGCCGAGGCGTTCCCCAAGGACCCCGAAACGGGCTCAGGCGTGCAATTGATCAATGTGCGCGAGGCACCGAAATTTGAGTCGGGCGGCGGCGGTTTGGTGTCCACGGCCGGCGACTACGCGCGCTTCCTGCAGATGCTGTTGAATCGCGGCAGGTTCGAGGGCACTCGATTCTTGAGTCGCAAGACAATTGAACTCATGACGGCGGATCATTTGGGACCCATCAGCGGCGCTCCCGACCTGCTGTTGCCCGGCTACGGATTCGGCTTGGGATTTGCCGTGCGCCTGCAGGCGGGAATTTCCCACGTCCCCGGTTCCATAGGGCAGTATTTCTGGGGAGGTCTCGCCGGCACGACCTTCTGGGTCGATCCGGCAGAAGAGTTGTTCGCGATCCTGCTAATTCAGGGTCCGGGCCAGCGCGATTACTTCCGCACATTATTCCGTGACCTGGTCTATGCGGCATTCGATGACTGAACGCTCAAGGCTGCCGCTGCTTCCGGCGCCAGCGCCGCCTGCGCGCGCCACCATGCCGCGGTCAACAAGCATTCATGTTCGCGAATGAACACTTCGCTCAAGGCGGACGGTATGGACAGAAACGGCAACCATTGTTCCGGAAATACGTCGTGCGGTCCGTAGTGAAACCACGGCTCGGCACTTGACTCCTCTTCTTCGTTGCGCGCACGCGGCAAATCCCGAAACACGCAATCGGATACCAGGCATAGCTCGTCGTAGTCGTAGAAGATGACGCGCCCGTGACTGGTGACGCCGAAATTCTTGAGCAACAAGTCGCCGGGAAACACGTTGCTCGCGGCCAGATCGCGCAATGCGTTGCCGTAATCGATGATTGCCGATTCGGCGGCGGCAGGCTCCGCCTCGCGCAGAAATAAGTTCAGCGGCCGCAAGCGCCGTTCGATATAGCAATGCTCGATGATCAAGTCTTCGCCCTCGACCCGGCAACTTTCGCCCGCTTCGCGCAGCAGCTCCTCGGCCAGATCCGGCATGAAGCGGCCGCGCGGCAGCCGCAGCCGCTTGAATTCCTGTGCGTCGACCAGACGGCCGGCGCGGTCGTGCCTGAATACGAATTGATAGCGCTCCATGACTTCGGCGCGCGTGGTGGTTTTCGGCGCTCCGAATTTGTCGCGAATGACTTTGAACACCAGATCGTGCGACGGCAAAGTGAAGACGATCATGACCAGGCCGCGATCGCCGGGCGCATGCACGAAGCTGTCGATCGATTTTTCCAAATGACGTTGCAGTGCGAAATAGCGCTCCGTTTTGCCCTGCTTGGCGCGGCCGAGGACGGTGTAGAGCTCGTCGACGGGTTTGCGGGGCATGAAGGATCGCAGCAGCGTGATTGCGGCGCCGACCACGGGCAGGTCCACATGGAAGTACGAGCGCGCATAGCCGAATAAAGATCCAACCTCGGCGCGCGACAGCATCACGGCATCGATCTGCACGCTGCTGTGCAGACGTGTGAATGCCAATACCAGCGGCGTGATCGCGCCGTCGCCGATCAGACGGCCGACCACGAATGCCTGCATGCCGCGATAGAACACAGGCTCGATCAACTCGATCGATTCCGGTGCGCCGCTGTGCCTCCCGGTTGCGAAATACCGGCCAATTTCGGCGCTGATGCGATGCACCGCGGCTTCGGTATCGCCGATGGCTGTGCCAAAGGGCAGATCGGCCAGAATTTCTCTCACGGCGGTGGGCAACGATCCACCCACGCGGTAGACGCGGATGGGCACCGATCCGGAGGCGCGGCCCACGCTGGTGGCGCAAAACTCGACTTCCTTGTTGACGCCGACCGTACCGAACAAATCGCGGGTCACCGAATTGAAAAATGTGTTGTAAAAATCACTGTCGGGCCGGCGTGCGACCAGCTCTTCATAGGCGTGCTTGATGTCGACCCACAAGGCAACGTCGGTGCGTCTCGTCTGCAGCTGGCTGCCAATGACTGCAACGCACCGTGCCACCCTCTGTTCGTACAACTCGATGCGATCGACGGCATCGAGCCGCGCGGCATGCCAATCCTCGGCAAGAAAATTTCTCGCCGCGCGCCGGGTGATGCGGCCGAACTCGTCGTTATAGAGGCGAAAGTGCTCGGCGATCTGCGCCGCCGCGGCGGCGAAGTCTGCACGCATCACAGCTCCTTCAGGCCACCACCCGTTTGGGCGCCATCGCCGGCGCCGTGAACTGCTCGGTCTCGGTACTGCCGGCCATCGCAACGGTCGAGTTCTTGGCGCTGATGGCGGTTTGCACGGCGTCGAAATAGCCGGTGCCGACAAATGCCTGATGCTTCGTGGCGCGATAACCCGCCGCTTCCTGGCCGAATTCGCGTTGCTGCAATTGCGAATAGCCGAGCATGCCGTCCGCGCTGTAGGCCGACGCCAGTTCAAACATTGAAAGATTCAATGCGTGCCAGCCGGCAAGTGTAATGAATTGGAAGCGATAGCCGAGCGCAGCCAATTCCTCGCGCCACCTTTTCATCGCCGACGCATTCAGCTTGGCCGCCCAGTTGAACGATGGCGAGCAATTGTAGGCCAGCAACTTGCCCGGAAACTTGGCGTGAATGGCAGCGGCGAAGCGCTTGGCCTCATTCATATCCGGCTTGGAAGTTTCACACCAGATGAGATCGCAGTAGGGTGCATAGGCCAGGCCGCGCGCGATCGCTTGCTCGATGCCGGCTTTCACGTAGAAAAATCCTTCGCTGGAGCGCGCGCCGGTGAGAAACGGCTGATCGCGCGCATCATGGTCGGTCAGCAACAGATCGGCCGCATCGGCGTCGGTGCGAGCGATGATGACCGTGGGTACGCCCATGACGTCGGCGGCGAGCCGCGCGGCGACCAGTTTGTTGATGGCCTCGGCAGTCGACACCAACACCTTGCCGCCCAAGTGACCGCATTTTTTGGCCGAAGACAGTTGATCCTCGAAATGCACGCCGGCAGCGCCGGCGCGTATCAGCGCCTTGGTCAGTTCGAAGGCGTTCAGGTTGCCGCCGAAACCCGCTTCAGCATCCGCAATGATCGGGGCCAGCCAATCGATCGCTGAGTTGCCGTCCAAATGATGAATTTGGTCCGTGCGCAGCAATGCGTTGTTGATGCGCTCCACCATTTTCGGTACCGAATCTACCGGGTACAAGCTCTGGTCGGGATAGACCTCGCCGGCGGAATTGGCATCACCTGCGACCTGCCACCCCGAACAGTAGATGGCTTTCAGGCCGGCCTGCACGGTTTGAATGGCCTGGTTGCCCGTCATACAGCCCAGGCCCGCGACGACAGGCTCGCTGTGCAGCAGCCGCCAGAATTTCTCGGCGCCCAAGCGCGCCAGGGAGTATTCGATTTTCACTGAGCCACGCAGGCGCGCGGCGTCCGCTTCACTATAGGGGCGCTCCACGCCATGCCATCGGTCGTTCAACTGTGCGTTCAAGTCAATTCTCCTAAGTCTGGGCTTGCTTATGCAGATGCGCCAAGCTTAGAGTGTTCATAGCGAGGATTTACACATTAGAAATTTCACAGTGTGAATTTCACAAGGCGGCCATGGCAGGACTAATCCGGCAAGGGCATTTTCTAGGGGCGAAGCTGCGTTCGCTGCGCAAGCGCAACGGCTTGACCCTCGATGAGCTGTCGGCACGCTGCATTCAAGTCGATGCGGGCGGCGCGCCGTCGGTTTCCTACCTGAGCATGGTGGAAACCGGCAAGCGCATGCCCTCCGCCGAAATGTTGGGGATGCTGGCGGGGATCTTCAGCAAGGACTCGCGTTGGTTCCTGGATGAGAATACGGATGTCGAAGTCGCCCCGGAGCCACGGCAACGCGGGGGTTTGGAGGCCATGCCGCTCGAACCGGCGTTCCTGTTCTCGCACGAATTGCTGCAGAACGCGTTGCCCGAACTGCTGTCTCAAACGGGTACGACGGGCCGGCAATTCGCACAGCTCTTGATTCGAGTCTGGCAGGAGACGCGGCACAATAATTTCCCCGATATCGAACGTACCGCAGAGGAGTGCGGCAAGCGGCAAATGCCCCTCAACCTGGACGCCGTCATCGCCATTTGCAAGCGTCATGGCCTCGACATCAAATGGTTTGACGGCGATGGACGCAAGCCCAGCGGCGCGCTGGTGCGTTCCCGCTTCGAGGCGCCTGGAACGGTTTGGATCAACAAGCGCCTGCGCCGTCAGGAAGAGCGGCTGAAATACGAATTGGCGTTCTTCGTCGGCCACAAAATTCTTCACAATGGCGACGGTATGATATCGCCGCACAGTGCGGTTCAGGCCGGCGATCCAGAATCGCCCGGTTCGGCCGGCGGCATGGGCGCACAGGATGTGCTGTACGCCTGGCGCGATTTTGAGTGCAGTTTTTTTGCCGGCGCGCTCTTATGCCCGCGCATTCCTTTCCGGCGCTTTTTGATTCGCGAAGCGCACAGCGTGAACGCGTGCGGCAAGGTCGGCGTCACGCCGGCGCTGGTCATGCGACGCATGACGGCGGTGTCTCCCTATCGGCACTGGCATTTTTTCGATGCCTATCCACCCGGTTATCTGCGTGCCGTATACCGCGGCAACGGCATTCCGCTTCCCTGGGGCAACATGAGTTTGGTGTCGGACCCTTGTCCGCGGTGGGCGGTGTTTCGCCTGCTTCAACAGACCCCGGAGGGCTCGGTACAAAGGCCGAAATCGCAGATTTCAGTGATGCAGGACGGTAAGCGCGCCCGCCTGTATTGCTGCCATTCCCTGCTCACGCGCGATGCTTTGGACGAATTGCACGTCTTGTCCGTCGGCGTGGATTTATTGCCGGCGCTCGATGCCCAAGGGTTCGACGGCGAGGACATCGTGGCGGCGGTCGCCGAGTCCTGCCGCCGCGGTGGCGGCGATGGCGCCATCCCGGCGGAAGCGAGCAACGCCATTCGCGCGGCTTCCCAGGTCTTGAACATCTCCTGGATTGCCGATGCGCTTGGCTCCAAAGCCAGCGTCATCTGCCCGCGAAGCGGCGCGTGTCCGAGGCAGCCGCAGTCCTGCGCATAGGCTCGAGGCAAGGAGACGAAGTGGTACAAGGCAAATGGAATATTACGATCAATACACCGATGGGCGTCAGGTCAGGTGTGCTGGACTTGAGCGTGAGCGGCCAGACATTGACCGGATCGCTTTCCGATGCCGAGCACCGCGTGCTCATCAGCGACGGACGTATCGAAGGCAATCAGCTTAGCTGGAAGGCAAAAGTGACCAAGCCGATGCGCCTCAGCTTCAAGTTCACCGCAATCGTCGAGCAGGATCGCATCAGCGGTGAAGCCCGTTATATGCTGGGCACCGCCGCCTTCAGCGGGACTCGCGCTTAGGTACTTCGACCTTGGCGGGGCTCACTCCTGCGCCTTTTTCTTCTGTTCTCTGCCAGCTTCCTGTCTCTCCTAGTTGATCGGCGCGTACATCTCCGTCCGCAATTTGTCGACCGGCGTGGTGGCCGGATCGTCGACGTACCAGGAAAAAACCGGGCCCGTCTGGGTGTAGCCGTGGGCTGCCATGTAGGCGCGTAGTTTCTCGTGAGTCTGCGGCATTTTTTCGTAGGCGCCGACATGCGTGGTCTTCAGCGCCTTGCCCGCATAGCTTTGTGCGACGCGTACGCCGTCCGCGCCTGCGACATCGGCGCGATCCACGGGAATGCCGGCCTCGAATTTGTAGTTGCCGGCCGTCATTTCACCATCTATCCCTACGGGTGCGCCGGCCTGGTGAAGCTTGTTCTTGGCCATGAACTTACCAATTTGGCCGAAGCCCTCGGCATAGGCTTTGCCGATGGCTTCGGGCGCCGCCGATTCGCTCACCAGCAAAACGGGCGCGGCGGTGAGTTGCACAGGCTCTGCGCTGAAACCCGCGATGTCGACATTCGGCATGCTCTCGACCAGAACCTTGAGCTTGCCGAGTCCGCTCGCAAAATCCTTTCCCAACGCTCCGTCCATGGTCAATCCAATGTAGTGGCCGATGGGATTCGCGCCCATGTCCACGTCGACCGCCCAGGTGGCCTGCGTCTTGCCGCCATCGGGAGTGAGCGTCACCAAGGACTTGGCGGTTCCCATGTCGCCGAAGTTCAGATCGCTCGCCATGGATTGATCGGGGGTGGAGGCGGTGATCACTTGTGTACCGGACCCGACCTTGTCATTGCCCTTCCAAACCAATTTGGCTCCCACGCCGTCGCGCGGCCCTTCCGTGGTTTGGTGCATGTTGGGATCCAGATCCTGCCAAGGCGACCACTTCGGAAACAGTACAAATGAATTCAGCGTGGCATAAACCAAGCTGGCCGGCCTGTCGATGGTCACGGAACGTTTCACAACCGCATGGCGCGGCAATATGAATCCAATGACGGCGATCAACACCACGACCACGATGAGCCCCGTGAGTATTTTCTTGACCACGTCTTTTCTCCCTAGAAAACCGCAATTCAGCCGGCGCCGGCTTCTTCTAATTCTCCGGCGGCACTTTGCACGTAATTCGCCAATCCCATTTTCTCGATCAAACCAAGTTGTTCTTCGATGAAGTCGATGTGCTCTTCTTCGCTTTTTTGGATATGCACCAACAAATCGCGAGTCACGTAATCCTTGACGTTTTCACAGTAGGCGATGGCGGATTTGTACATGGGGTGCGCTTCCATCTCCCGGCGCAGGTCGCACTGCAGTATCTCCTGCACATCCTCGCCGATGAAAAGCTTGCCCAGATCCTGCAAATTCGGCAGCCCGTCGAGAAAAAGTATGCGTTTGACCAAGCGGTCTGCGTGCTTCATTTCATCGATGGATTCTTCGTACTCGAGTTTACCGAGCCGCTTCATGCCCCAGTTGTCGAGCATGCGCGAGTGCAGAAAATACTGATTGATGGAGGTGAGTTCGTTCTTCAGGGCCTGATTCAAGAATTCCAAAACTTTCGTGTCGCCTTGCACGGTAGCCCCTTGTAGGATTGCACATGAAATTGTGCTCGGATTGTAAGCCCGAACCCAAGCTTCAAGGAATCAATCGGCGGTAAGTTTTGGGCCGGTTAAACGGCGAATTCGGTGGCGGCGGGCGAGAACAAACCGTGCCTCGATTCGCAGGCGTCGAGCGAGGCGCACAAGGCCGCTTTGGCCTCGGGCAGGCATTTGCCGCAACAGGTGCCGACGCCGAGCTCTCGAGTCAGGTCGCGCAGACTATTGGCACCGCCTTTGACGGCGTGGCGGATTTGTCGGTCCGAAACGGCTTTGCATACACAAACTATCATGGCCGATATTGTGAACGCGAATGCGAATGATTGTCAATACCAAAAACGTCATCTCCGCATGCTAGAAGCTGAGATTAATTCATTATGTCTTATGACGTAGTGATGTGATGAAATGCCCGACTCCCACCTTTCTTCGCCCATGCGCGTTTGACGATAAAGAGATTCCAGGATGACCAAAATCAACAAGTTACACACTGTTTTAATGGTTGTTTGCTCGTCACTGATCGTCGCCGGCTGCGGAAAGTCGGGAGCGCCCCAGGCTCCGCCGCCGCCGCAGGTGAGCGTCGCGCAGGTGATCGAGAAGCGGGTCAAGGATTGGGATGAATTCACGGGAAGACTCCAAGCGGTCGAAACGGTCGAGATTCGGCCTCGCGTCTCCGGCTACATCGACAAGGTCGCTTTCACCGAAGGCAGCCTGGTCAAGCGCGGGACTCTGCTGTTCGTGATCGACCCTCGGCCCTATCAGGCTGAATACGATCGCGCCGCCGCCGACTTGAAGCGTTTCAAGACTGCGCTGGAGTTGGGCCGCATCGAATTGGCGCGCGTGCAGCGCTTGAAGGACAGCGGCGCGGTATCCCAGGAAGAATTGGACGAGCGCAAGAGCACCGTGGCACAGGCCGAGGCCAACGTGGCGGGCTCGCAAGCGGCTCTCGAGGCCGCCGCGCTCAATTTGAATTTTACCAAGGTCACCAGCCCTGTTGATGGGCGCGTCAGCCGCGCGGAAGTGACGCGCGGCAATCTGGTCACCGGCGGCACCAACGGCGGCACGCTGCTCTCATCGGTCGTATCGATGGACCCGATCTACTTGTATTTCGACGCCGATGAACAAAGCTACTTGCGCTATTCGCAGATGGCACGCAGCGGCGAGCGTCCGAATTCGCGCGATTCGGGCAATCCAGTGCAGGTCGGATTGGCCAACGAGGAAGGATTTCCACATCCTGGGACTGTTGATTTTGTCGACAATCAATTGAATCCGCAGACCGGCACGATCCGCGCACGCGCCGTGCTGCAGAACAAGGACGGACAATTTACCCCCGGCTTGTTTGCGCGCGTGCAGCTGCTGGGCAGCGGGGAATATTCGGCGATCTTGATCGACGATCGCGCCGTCAATACGGACCAGAATCAGAAATACGTGCTGCTGCTGGGCGCCAACAATCAAATCGAGTACCGCAAGGTCAAGCTCGGGCGTGTGATCGACGGTCTGCGCGTGGTGCGCGAGGGCCTCAAGGCCGGTGATGTCATCATCGTCAACGGCGCGCAGCGCGTACACCCGGGAGTCACGGTTACTCCGCAGCGCGTAAACATGGGTGCCGACGCAGCACCCGCTGCGTCCGGCGCGGCGGCCGCATCTTAAGGTCCGCGAGATGAATATTTCCTCGTTCTTCATCGAGCGGCCGATCTTTGCCACTGTCCTCGCCATATTGATTACGGTGGGCGGCCTGCTTGCCATGCCGAACTTGCCGATCAGCGAGTACCCGGAGATCGTGCCGCCCACGGTCGTGGTCAGCGGCCAATATCCCGGGGCGTCGCCCAAGACCATTGCCGAGACCGTCATCACGCCGCTGGAGCAGCAGATCAACGGCGTGGAAAGCGCGATCTACACGAATTCCACCGCAACGCCGGACGGCACGTTTTCCATCACGGTGACCTTCAAGCTGGGCACCGATCTTGACATCGCCCAGGTACAGACCCAGAACCGCGTGGCGCAGGCCGAAACACGGCTGCCCGAAGTGGTTCGCCAAATCGGCTTGGTTACGCAGAAGCAGTCGCCCGACCTGACCATGGTGGTGTTCCTGAAGTCCGGCGACGGCCGCTACGACTCTCTGTATTTGCGCAACTACGCAGTCATTCAAATCAAAGACGTATTGGCGCGCATCCCCGGCATGGGCGACGTGCGCGTCTTCGGGTCCGGCGACTACGCCATGCGATTGTGGCTGGATCCCGGAAA